>CAZIBZ010000163.1:0-4268 GCA_964537445.1 uncultured Dehalococcoidia bacterium
CGCGGAGCTGGCAGACCAGTTCCTGGGACCGGACGCGAAAGTCAGCACCGCGTTCGTGGATGCCGAGTCTCCTGCTGTCGACTTCTCGGATGCCGGAGTCCAGGTCCATAGCCACTCGGAAGGCAGTGCCGAAGTGACACCAAGGGTCGGCCAATCCGAGACGCAGGCCGGCAACAACGCTTCGCCGGAATCTCCCGCGGTTCGCCCGGCCGAGGACGATGCTCTCGGCGAATGGTCTTTCGATAACATCCTCGCTCGGGGGCTGCTTGAGAGCGTGATCATCAAGGAAGAACTCGAGAAGGACCTGTCGTCGGGCAAGAAGCTGACCGTCTACCAGGGGTTTGATCCGACGAGCCCGAACCTGCACATGGGCCACTACCTATCCCTGCGGATCCTGAGATGGCTCCAACTCCGCGGGCACCACGTGATCTTCCTGATCGGCGACTTCACCGGTCGGATCGGCGACCCGACCGACCGGACCGGGGCCCGCCAACCGCTGACACACGAGCAGGTGTTGGAGAACGCTCGGACGTATCGCGAGCAGATCGCGCACGTGCTGGACCTCGAGGGTGACAATCCGGTTCAGATCAAGATGAACGGTGACTGGCTGGACCCGCTCGATCTCAAGCAGGTCATCGGCCTCGCGGCGAACGTGACGGTTCAACGGCTGATCGAACGAGACATGTTCCAGGAGCGGCTGAACGAGCAGAAGCCCCTTCACCTGCACGAGGTGCTGTACCCACTGTTGCAGGGGTACGACTCGGTCGCCATGGGCGTTGACGCGGAGCTCGGCGGCCGGGACCAGATGTTCAACATGATGATGGGCCGGGACCTCGTCCGAAGCTACCTGGGGAAGACCAAGCACGTGTTGATGACCCCACTCATCCCAGGCCTGGACGGCCGAAAGATGAGCAAAACCTACGGGAACACCGTCGACCTCACCGAAGACCCTGTCCAAATGTTCTTCAAGCTGACCCAGGTGAGCGACCATCTCTTGCCACTGTTCCTCAACGTGTTCACGGACGCTCCAGATGAAGAGGTCACGGTCGTGACCAAACGCCTGGAAACCGAGGCGAACCTCCAGGACGTGCGAGAACGATTCGCCGCCGAGGTCACGCACGTCTTCCACGGCGCGGCCGGCGTGGAGCGGGCCCGGGCCGAGTTCGGGAGAGTCGTGACCCAGGGTGAACTGCCTTCTGAGATACCGACGGTCGAGTTGGACCCCGAGTTGTTCCAGCGCGATGGGTCCGTTTCCGTGCTCGACCTGGTAGCGGCAACAGGACTGGCCGGTAGTCGGGGCGATGGCCGGCGTCTCGTGCTCCAGGGTGGTTTCGAGCTGGACGGGCAACGGTTCGATGATCCCGGCGCGTCGGTACCGAGTTCGCTGCTTTCCGGCGCCACGGCAAAGATCGGCAAGCGGGGGTTCGTGCGAGTATCCGTCCCGAACGAGCAGGGCTGATAGGACGGTGCGGTAGATGAGCAGCGGATCGAAACCCAGCGTCGGATTCCTGATGCCGGAGGCAACGTTCACGCACATCGCCGCGCGTCAACACTTCGGCGGGGACGATGCCGAGTACATCCCAATGTTGACCCAGGCCATCTATCGAGCCGTGCAGCGCGGGGAGATCAACTACGGCGTGCTGCCGATCGAGAACCTCTTCGAGGGGAGCGTCGGGGCGACGCTGGACGCCATGTATGCGACCGCCGATATCAACATCGTCGCGGAAGTATTCCTCCCCATTCACCATCACTTGCTGTCGTCCGGTCCGATCGAATCCATCACCCGTGTCTATTCACACGAACAGGCCTTGAACCAATGCCGGAACAACCTTCTCCGCTTGAGCGACGAACTCGGCCGCGACGTTGAATCCATCAGGGAAGCGAGCACGGCACGCGGCGCACAGCGCGCCGCAGACGAAGGGGAGGGGTCGGCGGCACTCGCAACCGAGTTGGCCGGTCGAACCTATGGCCTGAACGTGGTCCGGCCAAACATGGAGGACGGCCGAGGAAACGCGACCAGGTTCTGGGCCTTCGGACTCGGTCAACTTCCGGAACCGACCGGACGGGACAAGACATCATTCCTGTTCGAGCTGGAAAATCAACCGGGGTCGCTCGCGAAAGTACTAAATCTCTTCGCCGAACATGACCTCAACGCCACGATGATTCAGTCCAGGCCGGTCAAACTTGATCGCTCTTCCGGTCTCTGGGAGTACGCCTTCTTCATGGAATCCCTCGGGCATATCCACGACGAGGCCATGGAAACCGTCTACCGAATTCTCGACAGAAGCAGGGGCACGCTGTGCCGCCGGATCAGGCTGTTGGGCTCGTACCCTCGGGGTTCGCTGGAGGCCGAGTAGCGCTAGAACCGGGAGCGACGGCTACCGAAGGGCTCCTTGAGCGGTCAGTTCGTGGATCTCATCTTCCGAGAGTCCCATCACTTTCCGGAAAACATAGTCGTTGTGCTCACCAGACCTGGGAGCGCGACGGTGCGAGTCTCCAGGCGTCGCTGAGAGATGAGCGGGCAGCGCCGGGTGATTTATCCAGGTATTCCAGGGCTCTCCTTGCTCGACGGACACGATGCCCTGCCGAGCGATCATGTGCGGGTCGTAGTTGAGTAATTCCGGCTTCTGATCGATGCCTGCCGGCACTCCGTGGCGTTGAAGGCGATGCATCACGAACCTCGCGGAATGTTGAGAAGTCCAATCCCCGATCTGCCGATTCAGCTCATCGCGTCCGGCGATGCGCCCCTTAAGGGTTGCCCAACGATCCTGGGTGGCCCAATTCGGGTTGTCCATCGCTTCGACCAGCCGCCTCCAGTCGTCATCGTCTCGGCAGACGATCGCACACCATTCATCGGCGCCGCTGCCGGGATAGAGATCGTGCGGGGCGTACCGATCGGTGACGTTCCCGGCTGGTTCGGGATCCACGCCGTTGACGGTCCAATCGAGGTACGGGACTCCGAGCGTCGAGGCCAGCGCCTCGACCTGTGCGACCTCGATGAACTGGCCAGCACCGGACGTGCGGAGATGCTCCAGCGCGATCGTGATCGCACCGGCCGCGGCGGCGCCCGCGACGTAGTCCGTGTATCCAAGCTTCGGTCTCGTTTCGAGACGGGAATCCGGATGGCCCCAGATGTAGCCGAGTCCGGCGACACCAAAGATCTGCTGTCCGTAGGTCATATAGTCACGGAAGGGTCCGGTCCGCCCCATCCCCGGCATCTGCATGACGATCACGTCCTGCTTCACCTCTCGAAGCCTGTCGTACCCCAGGCCCATGCGGTCCATGACCCCGGGCCGGAAGTTATCGACAACAACATCGGAGCGTTCGATCAGCCGAAGGGTCATCTCGTACCCACGTGGCGTCTGGGCGTTGATGTGCGCACTGAGCTTGTTGCGGTTCAGCTCCGCTGGCCCGGCCTGTGTAACGTTCTTGGGCTGGGGCCGACCTTCCGTTTCGATCTTGATGACCTCGGCGCCCATGAACGCCAGGAGCATGGTCGCCACGGGCCCGGCGACCGCCTGCGTGAAATCGACCACCCGGACGCCTTCCAGCGGCTTCGCTGCAGACGGCGCATGACCATTCGTGCTCGCACCCGCGGGAACCGGGTTGCGACGCCCATCGGAAATTTCCGCGAGAACTTCAGCCGTGTGTTCACCGAGTCGTGGGGCAGGTCGCCTCACAGACCACGGCGTATCGGACATCCGATAGGGAGCGCCGGCAGACTGATAGGCACCGATGACCGGATGGTCCAATCCAACGAGCCAGTCTCGGGCTTTCGTGTGCTCGTGCTCGACGAACTCAGAAATCCGAAGCAAAGGCGTCGACGGGATGTCCCGCTGCTGCGCCTCCGCGACGAACGCGTCCCTGTCGCGTTCCGCAACGAATCCCCGCAAGCGCTGTTCGATCAGGCCGTCGGCGTTTGCCCGCCGGAACTCCATATTTGTCATCGACTCGAGCGGGAGGTCGGGGTCCTGGATCCAGTTCGCTATGCCGGTGAAATGGCGGTCCATATACGGGGACATCTGGACGTAGCCACCGTCGCGACTCGGGTAGATCGAAACCCCCGGATTGCTCGGAGCTGCGCCCGCCCGCCGCCGCTCCGTCTGCGTGAGTGAATAATCGCCGATCGACATCATGAGCTGCCACAGTCCGACGTCCTGCATCGAGACGTCAACCTGTTGCCCTTTCCCTGTCGTCGCCCGCGATCGCAACGCCGCCATCGCCCCGAAGAATGCGTGCGACGCCGACAGTTGAAAAAGCTGTTCGGA
>CAZIBZ010000164.1:0-3653 GCA_964537445.1 uncultured Dehalococcoidia bacterium
CCTCCTCCTTCACATAGCGCGGACGGAAGATCGGTACGCGAACAGGTGGATCAGGTCGGGCACGCAGTTGTGGGAGTCGGACGGCTGGGTACAGCGGACGGGCCTCGAGCTGTCGGAAGCCGCCCGGGAGGCGGGAAACAGTTGGACCTGGGAAGAGGTCACGAGCTTCCACTACCCGTCACTGGATTCGCTCTTGGAATACATGGCCAGAGTCCGAGAATCATCCAGGGACGCGGTTTGGACGCTGGATCTGGACCGGATTGGTGACATCCCTCGACCCGCCATGCCCACCTGGACCGTAGCCAGTTACCTCGAGCGGATGATCCACCACGAGGCCCGCCATCTGGGGAACATCGAGTACGCCCGGGGTATCTGGAAGATGCGATCGACACCAACGGCCTGACCCGAGAGCCAAACGCCATCTGCTACGGGATCGACTCGTCGTAGTCCGTCCCGATGTGCCCCAGCCTCTCGAGTCGCCGGTATTCATCGTCTGTATACCCCAGCAGATCCTTGTAGACGTGCTCGTTGTCTTCGCCCAGACGCGGCGCAGCCCGGCGCAGGTGGTTCGGCGTCTCTTCCGCCTTCCAGACCACTCCGGGGTACCAATGAGTCCCCGCTTCCGGATGCGCGAGTTCCTCCCAGTACCCCCGCGCGTTCAGATGGGGGTCGCCGTATGCGTCGGCTTCGTTCATCACGACTCCGGCCGGCACGCCCAGCACTTGTAGAGCATTCATAGCTTCTATCGCGTCCAGGTCACTGGTCCACGCCGAGATCTCGGCGTCCAGTTCGTCATGGGACCGCCGTCTTCCGTCCACGTCCTGGAAACGCGTATCGCCCGCTAGGTCCGCCCGGTTCATCGCCCGGCACAACGCCTGCCATTGATCGATCGACCCGATTGTGATCGAGATCCAGCGGTCGTCGCCCGCGCAGGGATAGACCCCCTGGGGGGCGAACACGGCGTCACGATTGCCCCGGTACTCGTGCAACCGGTTGTTCATCCCGAAGTCGAGGACATAGTCGCCAAGGTAGTTCGCGAACCCATCCGCGGTCGCGACTTCGATCTGGACACCTTCGCCCGTGCGACGACGCTGCAACATCCCCGCCATGAAGGCCATCGCTCCCGCGGCTCCGCCGGCCGGGTCGGCCATGATGTTCAAGCCGCTGTCGGCCGGCGACGCCCCGGCATACCCGAACAGCGAATAGTGGCCGACCAGCGCTTCCATGTGGTTCCCGAACGTCCGGTAGTTCCGGTACGGCCCCGTCAGGCCGAACGCCGGCATCCGAACCATCACAAGCTCCGGGTTGATCTGCGACAGCCGTTCCCAGTTGACCCCGATACGGTCCATGCTCGACACCGCATTGTTCTCGATCAGCCCGTCCGAGGTGCGGATGAGCCGCTCTAGGACCTCCTGTCCTTCGTCTGTGTTCAGATCGATCGTCATCGCAAGCTTGTTCCGGGAGTGAACGTTGAATCCGGCCCAACGGTTGTACGGTCGTTCTCCAGGTTCCTTGTCCGGATAGCCACGCAGCGCGCCGGAATCAATCAGCGCCTTCGGAGGCCGTGCCAGGGTTCCACGGGTCGACGGCTGGTAGTAGCCGGTCGACTCGACCCGGATGACCTCTGCCCCCCATTCGGCCAACAGTTGCGTGGCGAACGGGCCCGCCCAGACGACCGTCAGGTCGATGATCCGCACCCCCTCCAGCGGCAATCCGTCGGAGATCACCGGTGAAGTCGAAGTCGCGTGACGTTCCATCGCTCAGATCACTCCTTTCGCCCGCAGCGCATCGATATGTTCGGATCCCAGACCAAGGTCGTCACGCAGGATCTCGTCGGTGTGCTCGCCCAGCAGTGGCGCGCGCCGCCGCGGGGGCAGTTCGACCTCTCCGTCGGTCCGGGTCGTGATGCGGAAGCTGTACCCCGGGAACGTCAACGGACCCGTTGTCGGGTGGTCGATCTCCTGGAAGAAGCGGCGCTCCAGCAGATGTTCGTCACTCACCACGTCCGCGATCGTGTTGATCGGAGCGCCATAGACCCCGGCCTCTTCGACCGCCGCCCTGATCTCCTTCTTCGTTCTCTCGATCATCCAGGAGATGACCAACGCCCCGAACTCGTCGATGCGGTCGGGAGCAGACCTCCACACGGGGTTGTTCCACTCTGGATCGCTCGCCAGGTCGTCCTGTCCGATCATCCGCGCCATCGCCGTCCAACGCGCCGCAACGACGGTCGTGTAGAAATAGCCGCCATCCCTCGTCGGCCAGATACCCGTGCCGGAACTGTTTGCCAGCGGTGGTCGCGTCGAGATATCTCCCGCGTATTCGTAATTCACCAGGTTCGTCGTGCGTCGGTCAACGAGCCCCATGAATGTCTCCAGGTAGCTGACATCCACGTGCTCCCCGCTGCCGCTAGCCCGACTGCCCCAGAGGCCGATCGTCGTGGCCGTCGCTGCCGTCGCGCCAACCTGGAAGGATGGAGTATGCCCCGCCGTCTTCAGCGGTTCCCGGTCCGGCGACCCCGTGTTCAACATCGGGCCGCCCATGCCGTAGAGGACCAGGTCGGATCCGTTCCAATCCCGATACGGTCCGTCTCGGCCGAAGTTGCTGATCGACGTCACGACGAGCCGTGGGTTGATCACCTTCAGCGAGTGGTAGTCCAGCCCCAGGCTCGACATCACCCGGGGTGAAAAGTTCTCGACCAGCGCATCCGCCCCACGGATCAGGTCGAGCAGGACGTTCCGACCCTCTGGCTGTTTCAGGTCGAGCGTCACCGACCGCTTGTTCGTGTTCAGGAACATGAACAGCCCGCTCCGCTCGAGTCCCGGTTCGTCATCCTGGAACGGTGGCATGGAACGCGCCGGATCTCCGGCGCCCGCACGTTCGACTTTGATCACGTCGGCGCCGTAGTCGGATAGGACACGCGTGCAGAACGGGCCCGACGTGTACCAGGTCAGGTCGATGACCCGCATCCCGGTCAGTGGAAGATCGGCCACACCCGTTTGGTTGAACATCGCTGCATCTCCAACTGAGTCCCTGTCACGATGAGTTCAAAGGTTACGTCAACCGTGTCGTGGCCGCCGACCGTCGCCCGCTAGAACATCGCGATCGGGTTCACCGGCGACCCGGTCCCGTACCGGATTTTCAACGGCGCAAGTGTCAACTGGAACTCCCACCGGTTCCGGGTCGCACATGCCTCACCTAGATCCTCAAGATCGCAATTGTCGATCAGCCAAAGGCCCATGTGGACGATCCCGATCCGGTGGATCGGCAATCCCAGTTTCGGGTACCCGTTCGGCCCCATGTCGCTGATCGCATCGCTCCCCAGCACCGCGACCCCTCGCTCGCACAGCCACGGAAGGCAGGCAGCATCCAGCCCCGGCGCTCCATCTTCGAACGGGACCGGTCCGACCTCGCGCCGTCGTCGAGCGAATCCGGTCCGTACGAGAAGGATGTCCCCCTCTTCGACCTGAAGCCCCTGCGCCTGGGCCGCCGCATCCAGTTCCTCCGGATGAATGCCGTCGCCCGGGTCCATCCAATCGACCCCGCGCAGCCGCGGCACGTCGAGGAGTACACCACGGCTCACCAAGCCGTCCCCCACGATCTCGATCGACTCCTTCGTAGCGCCCTCACGTGTCATCACCAGCGCCGCCGAGCGG
>CAZIBZ010000165.1:0-4080 GCA_964537445.1 uncultured Dehalococcoidia bacterium
GTCCGGTTCGGGTGTTCCGTCGGGCTCAGCCGTCGGCTCTGGGGTTGCATCAGTTTCTTCCCCAGCAGCAGTTTCGGGTGTCGCCGCCGGTTGAGGCAGCACCCCCCCGCCACCCGTTGGGGTCGAATCGGCTTCGGCCTCCAGCTTAGCAACCGGCGTTCCGACTTCCTCGTTCGGAACCGGCGTTCCCTCGCCCGTCGGAGTGTCCGTGCCATCATCATCGGGTTCCAGAGTTGGCTCGATCGGAGAGATCACGATCTCGCGAAAGTCCAGTTCGGCCGGGGCGCCGATGAGATCCTTCGCGGCAGCAACGTCGTCCACGCCAGGAAGTTGGACCACGACACGATTCGACCCCAGCGTTTGGATCAACGGCTCCGCAACTCCGAACGCATCGACGCGGTTGCGGATCACCGCGATCGTCCCCTCTAAGGCTTCGGCCGAAGGGTTCGGATCGACTGTCTCGTAAACGAGATGAACCCCACCCTGCAGGTCAAGGCCCAACTTGAGCCCGAGCGGCGTATCAGGGTCGCCCCGTTCGAACTCGCTACCAGGGATCTGCCAGTGCGGAATCACGATCGAAGCGAGCGAAAGGCCGAAAACGATCAATATCACCTGGAGCGGGGCGCGTCTCGATCCGCCGGTGACCATCAGGATCAACCGGCCCAACATTGCCAGGGCCGCGCCCACTAGTCGTCCCTCCGGTCGTCGCGGGAGGGGATGGTCTTCGGTCCCGCTTCCATCAGGTCCCGGGCGACGGCGAGTGCCTCGGTCCGAGTCTCCGCCTCACCCACTGCGACCGCCTCTTTCACGGCGGTCAGGATTCGCCCCAGTTCCCGGCCTGGGCGCAGATCCAGCTCATCCATCAGGAGGTGGCCGTCGACGATGGCGGGTGAGGGTTGGTCCAACGCACCGTCGCTATCGAGCAATCCGGTCAGGACGGTCGAACAGTAGTCGGTGCGTATTTGCCATTTGGGTATTTCCAGCATCGGCCCTTTCGCCGCCAGGTAGTCCGCCATGCTCAGGTACAGCGCGGCGATGCCCGCTTCACCGAGAGCATCCCGGTAGCGATACATTGCCCGCTTGCTCGGCGGAGCCAGGTCCTGGCTCAGTTGCACCGGCCGGAGGTGGTGAGTGATGGTACTCGAAACGAATTGAATCTCTCTCCGGGAAAATCGCAATCGCTCCATCACGCTTGTTGCGATCTCGGCACCCTCTTCTCCATGACCGAAGAATCGCATGCGTCCACTCGGCTCGAACGTCTTCGTCTGTGGTTTTGCCACGTCATGAAGGAGGCAGGCCAGCTTTGTGACGATGCCTCTCGACCGACCCACCGTCATGTCCTCTGAGAAATAGTCAGATACCTGCTCCGGCCAGGGAAGCCTGGACCCAACTTCGTCGGCGTCTCTCCGGGGAGAGTTGCTCATGACATCGAATGCGCGGACCGTTTCGAGCAGGTGGTGGAACACATCCCAGTAGTGTTCGCGTGGTTGTTCAACACCCCGCGTGTCATCCAGCTCCGGGAACACTTCCGAGAGTAGTCCGAGTTCGTCCGATTGGGTGAACGCCTCCGCGGTCCGGTCGAGGGCCAACATCCGGCATACCTCGTCCCGTTGCCTATCCGGCGAAGCTGTCCGGATCAGTCGCGCCGTGGATTCGACAAGGGATGCGGTGTGAGGTTCGATCGTGAACCCCAGTTGCCACGCGAGCCGCACGGCACGGAGCAAACGCACGGGGTCGGCTTGAAAGACGTTCTCGTTCAACGCGCGGATCGACCGACGTTCTAGGTCATCGCGCCCACCATGCGGGTCGATGATCGCGGACACGTCTCCTGCCGACGTCAGCGGAAGCGCCATCGCGTCGATCGAATAATCCCTCCGCGAAAGGTCCGCCTCGATCGAGCCGCCGTACGCCGACGTGATATCGATCGTGAAGCGCTCCAGGCCGCTTATCTCCCGCAGCCCTCGTCCAACCACGCGACCGTATCCCCGTTCGGCATCAAGGACATAGAAATCGGCCTCCAACGTATCGGCGGTCTCCCGTGCCGCGCTGATCGCGTCTCCGCCGACCATCGAGATATCGAAATCATCGGTGGACGTGCCCATGACCAGCGCCCGAACGTACCCGCCGACGAGATAGGCATTGCCGTTCCCGAGCCCTGCGAGTAGCCGCCCGACGTGTTGCGCAAAGGCGACGCGCGCTTCCAGCATGTGTGTCGCCGCTCCGGTCATGCGCGCCGGACCACGGCCGGTGCCGGTTTCCGCATCCGCCATATCGGATCTGCGGGCGGGGGAGCTTTTTCTTCTTCCCCTTCGTCGTCGCCTGGTTCCTCGAGACTCCACAGGTCTTCGATGCGACTCACACGGTCGATGTACACGATTCCGTTCAGATGATCCGTTTCGTGCTCCAGCGCTTGCGCAAGGAGGCCTTCAGCACGGATCCGGAACTCCCGCCCTTCCAGGTCAAGCGCTCTCGCCGTGACTCGCTCCGAGCGGGTCAGTCGGCCGCGCCATCCCGGGACGCTCAAGCAGCCTTCATCGACCTCACGCTCGCCAACTCTGCGCACGATCTCCGGGTTGATCAGAACGTATCGCTGAGGCTCTGGCTGCTCGACTTCCTCCCCTTCGACCTCGCTGTCGGTTTCCTCAGGGGGTTGTTCTTGGGGCAACATCTCGGCCGGAATTTCGATCACAGTCACCCGCATGAGTGACCCGATTTGGTTCGCGGCGATCCCAACGCCATGTTCCGCATGCATCGTTTCGAACATGTCGTCGACGAAACGTTCGATGGACGCACCATTCGACCGGATGCGACGGGTGCGTTGGCGGAGTACGGGGTCGGGAAGATGGCGAAGGGGAAAGACTGGCATGGACGGCAGGCGACTCCGGTTGCCGGTCCAGAAGTCGCCGGCTCGGCTCCGAGTATACCGATGACGCTCGGACCGGCGCAATCTCGCGCCCACCTACCGCCCAGGTTCAAAGCACGTTGACCGGGTCGACGTCAACGATCCAGCCGGGGGGGAGCATCATCGGACCAAGCAGATCAACCGGGTCCGGAGCTAGGACCTCGATCTGCCAGCGATACCGCCCCCTGAGCCGCTCCACGGGCGCAGGCGATGGCCCGATGATTCGCGTGCGTTCCAATCCCCGTCGGCGGATCTCTGACCCAAGCAGACCGGCAAGCTTCGCCGCTTCGTCGGCGGCGACGCGTGCGGTTACATGCCGGAACACGAGGCGGGCGATCCGTGCGAACGGCGGATACGCGAGTGCGCGCCGAAACTCGATCTCCTGGCGATAGAACTGCTCGTAGTCCTGCGCGGCGGCCGCGAGTATCGCGTAGTGGTCAGGTTCGTAGGTCTGGATAACCACACGTCCCGGTGCCGCTCCTCTCCCAGCCCTTCCAGCCACCTGGCATAGAAGTTGGAACGATCTCTCGCCCGCGCGGAAGTTCGGCGAGTGGAGGCCGATGTCCGCATTCACGACTCCCACCAGCGTCACGTCAGGAAAGTCGAGACCCTTTGCCAGCATCTGGGTGCCAACCAGGATGTCCACTTCCCGGCGGATGAATCGGCCAACGATCTCGGCATGGCCTCTGGTCTGCTTCACCGCGTCTCTATCCCACCGGGTCACCACCGCCCCGGGAAACGCCTTTTCTGCTTCCACGACCACTCGCTCGGTCCCAACTCCGATCGGCTTGATCGTTGGCCTCCGACACGACGGGCAGACGGCTGGGACCCCACCACGTCGTCTGCGGCCGCAACGGTGGCACCGGACGGTCCCATCGCTATGGTACGTGAGCGAGATACTGCATCGAGAACACTTGAGCGCATGACCGCAGGACCGACACTGGACGGCGCTGCCGGCGCCGCGGCGGTTGACGAAAAGGATCGCCTGCCCTCCGGCATCCAGCGCCTCCCGCGTCGCGTCCGTCAGCGAACGGCTGAAGATGCTGCGGTTCCCGGCGAGGAGTTCATCTCGAAGGTCCACCACATCAACGTGCGCGAGGGGCCGGCCGTCTCGGTTGGATGAGCTGCCGGGAGCGAACGCAGCGCCAGAAACACGTTCAGGCAACCGCAGCATTTCG
>CAZIBZ010000166.1:0-3223 GCA_964537445.1 uncultured Dehalococcoidia bacterium
CGTGGCGAGCCCGAATTCTCACTGAGCCTCAGATAGGTCCGATCCGACTCAGGTGAGGACGTCGTTGCGGGCGAGTTCCTCTATCTCGTCGACCGAGTACCCGAGGCGGTCTCCCAGGATCGGCGCCGTGTATTGATGGAGCAGCGGCGCTGGCCCGGCCGGAGGGATGGGAGTGCCGTCGAATCGCCATGGAAGGCTGGGATAGCGGCGTGGCCCGACGGCGGGATGGTCGACGACCACGATGGACCCGCGCGAATCGAGGTGGGGGTCGATCGCAACTTCCGCCGGGTTGAGGCACGGAGCGGCAGGCACATCAGCGGCCAGCAGGAGGTTGGCGGCCTCCTCTTTCGAGCGCGATGCGATCCATCGGCCGATGGCCTGGTCCAGGTCGGTCTCCCGCGCCTTGCGTCCCTCGGTCGTGCCAAAGGCGGGATCGGATAGCCAGTCATCCCGGCCAATAACGCGGCAGAGGCTTCGCCATTCCTCGTCGGTCCGAACCGCGATCGCGACCCACTGATCATCTCCCGCACTTGGGAAAATGGAATGCGGCGCGAACTGTGGGTGGTGGCTTCCGTCACGGACCGGCGGTTCGTCGCCGATCGCAGCCGCCAATTGCGGTTCCAGAGTCAGCGTCGTGAGCGCCTCCGTCATCGCGAAATCGATGAATACTCCCTGTCCGGTCCGGTCGCGCGTCCGCAGCGCCGCGAGTACCGCCCAGGTGGCGCAGGTACCGCTGAAGGGGTCAGGGAAGAACGATCCGAGAAGCCTGGGACCACCATCGTGATAGCCGGTGACGTCCGCCAAGCCGCTGAACGCGTTGATCACGCTGTGCAGCCCTGCGTAGTCCTTCAGGGGCCCGGTGCGGCCCCATGCGGCCACGGAGAGATAGATGAGCATGGGGTTCATCTCGCTCAGATCCGAATACCCGAGGCCCCATCGGTCCATGGTCCCCGAGGAGAAGTTTTCGATGACTATGTCGCTCTGACCAGCGAGGCGCCGGGCAATGTCGCGCGCTTCGGGCGTCCGCATGTTGAGGGAAATCCCTTTCTTCCCCTGTGCGAGGACGTTGAAGGCGGCGGCGCGGTTCGGCCCCGGGATCCCGTCTGCACCAACTGCGCCAGCCCGAAAGTCCGCCGGATTCAGACGGCTCTCGACGAGGATGACCTCGGCACCGAGGGCGGCAAGCCATCGCCCAACGAACGGGGCGGCTATGTATTGACCGAAGTCCAGAACCGTCGTCCCCTGTAGCGGGAGCCGACGATCGGGCACGGAGCCCGCGGGCGTAGCCGAGTGATCCGTTCCGTTCCGAGATTCGCCCGGTTGGGAAAGTACGAACGGTATGCCGGGAACCGGAACGGCCTTCCCGTCCACTTCTTCGCCGTGGAAATATCGGCGCGATGATGGCTGTTCGGACGCGGCGGCCTCGGCCAGCGTCGTCGCCCAGTGGGTGCCGATCCCGCGTGCTTGGAGCCGTTCGGTCAGGTCACTCCCGGTCTGCGCGGTCGTCCAGGCGACGATCAATGGCATAAGAGCGTCCCAGTTCGTCGACCGATCGTCGCGAGCGGCGAACGCGTCTGTCGTTGCCCAATCGGGGCGACCCATCACGTCGACGAGCGCGTCCCAGTGGGCCTGACTCGTCGCTCCGATGACGATCCAACCATCACTGCAGGGGAGGTAGCAGTTGGTCCCGGGGAACTCTCGACCCCGAGGATCCACTTTCTGGGTGTACTGCGAGCGGTTGATCGGGTCGTAGTTCAACGAGACCAGCGCGTCGAGTTCGGAGACTGCGACATCGCGGCCGATCCCATCTCCGAAGGTGAGCGCGGAAAGACAGGCGGTGACGGCAGCCGTGCCACCGGCGATGCTGGCCGCCGACACTCCGGCCGGTGAGAGCGGCGGCTCGTTCGGATGGTCCCGGACCTGGTCGGGCATCCCGGGAGAGGTCCATGCCATGCCGGACCGGGCCCAGAGCGTCAGATCACTCGAAACGCTCTGGGAGTCGGGTCCGTCGGGGCCAAACGGGCTGATCGACACTGCGGTCAAGCCGGGGTTCGCCGTCCGCATCCGAGCCCACTCCTCCGGGGCCGATCGCGCCAGGCCCAGGTCCTCGACCAGGAGGTCCGCGCCCGTTTCGGCGACCCGTTCGAGGGCCGCCAGTCCGCCGTCGAGGGAGGTGCCGGGCGAGCCGTCGGTCGGTTTGAGAACTTTCGCGAGTCCGCGTGGCCAACCAGATCTCTCGTTGGTCAGTGGGTGGGCTCGTGGGAGAGTCGAGGCTTCGATCTCAAGGATCGACGCGCCCATCTCGTGGAGCTTTCGGACCGTGTAGGCACCGCTCAAAGACCCGACCGCCGCCACGACAGTCGTGCCTTCGAGAACTCGCAAGTCCGGACGATCCGTGGGGTACGCGGAACCCGAGGCACTCATTCGTCGTCCGCCAGACGGACGAAAACAACCCGGCGGTCGTCGCCCCATGAGCGCGTCAAGTGGCCGTGGCCGGTGAGGTCTTCGGCGAGGAGCACGTCACCGGGCCCGAAACGGCGGACATCGCCGCTGGCGACCTCGATCTCGGTATTGCCGCTGAGATACAGGAGGTACTGGCGCCTTGGGGCGGTGTGCCAACCCAACGAGGTTTCGCCCGATCCTCCCACGAAGACAACCTCCGCCGCCGCCATCGCGGCCGCGTCCTGTAGGCCACCTGCGTCGAACAGACCCTGGATGTCCTCCATGTGCGATTCGCCGTCGTCGCCTGAATAGAGCCGGACCTGTTGCATCGTGTTCCCCCCGATCTGTCTTCCGGTCCATTGTCTCTCACGATCCGCGGGATTACTCTTCGGCTCATCCGAGTTCGAAGCGGGGGATGGATATGAGCGACGCCAATTCGGTTCTGGGCCCCGTGGACCCGTCTGCTCTGGGGTTCACGCTCTGTCACGAGCACGTGGTGGTCGGATCCGCCGGGATCCAGCAGACGTATCCGGAGCTATTCGACCGCGCGGCGGTGATCGAGGAGGGTGTGCGGCGACTGACGGAAGCCCGAGCGGAGGGCGTACGGACGATCATCGACCTGACCCCGATGGAATTGGGCCGCGACATCCGGCTGCTGGAAGAAGTCTCTCAGCGATCCGGGGTCCAGATCATCGCGGCGACCGGGACGTACGTCGACATCCCGCGCTACATGTGGTTCGCGGAACCAGACCGGTGGGCAGACGTTTACGCGAGAGAGATC
>CAZIBZ010000167.1:0-7283 GCA_964537445.1 uncultured Dehalococcoidia bacterium
CGTGTCTAGCCTGAACGTCGCGACCGCGGTTGCCGTCGTCTTGTACGCGGCCCGCCTGTCTAGAGCCTAGCGACCGTCCTTCGCTCGGATCGCCGCCAGGATCTTCTCCGACGTGATCGGAAGGTCCGTGATGCGAACGCCCACCGCATCCTCGACAGCGTTGGCGATGGCCGGAGCAGTCATGATGTTGGTGTGTTCGCCGATGCCACGGACCTTGTAGGGCCCGTCGCCGATCTCGGACTCAAGGATCAACGTGGTGAGCTCCGGGATGTCCCGGACGTTCGGAAGTTTCATGTCCGCGAACGACGGATTGGTCACTCGACCGCTCTCGTCGTACGTCGTCTCGGTCATCAACGCCTCTCCGATGCCGTACACGATCCCTCCTTCCACCTGGCCATGAAACGCGGTGGGGTTCAGGATCCTCCCGGTCTCATGGACGGCGGTGAAGCTCCGCAGCTCGACCTCGCCGGTGTCCGGATCGACGGCTACCTCCGCGATCTGCGTCCCGAACGACGTGAACGGGCTGGCGGATTCGGTAATGTCACCTCGGCCGATGACCGGCCCACCCGATCGCTCCGCGATTTCTTCGATCCGGATCCGCTCGCCATTCGTCTCGTTCTCGGCAAACCCATTGCGGAATGCGATCCGTTCCTCCGACCACCCGAGGAACTCGGCTGCGAGCCGCCGGAGTTGCTCGCGTGCAGCGGTAGCAGCCTCGTGTCCAACCGTCGTGGTAACTCTCGCCCCACGGCTGCCACCGACTCCGTTCATGGGGCCGGCGTCCGAGGTCGCGAACGGTCCGGGGGTAACTCGGCCAGCCTCGACTCCGAGTTGCTCGGCCACCACCTGCGCCATCAGCGTGAACGTCCCGCCGCCCGTGTCGTACGTGGAGAATTCCGCCTGGATGTCGCCATCCGGGTGAACGGTGACGGCGGCATGGGCCTCGCCACCTCCCTGACTGTGGTGGCCGATTCCGATCCCGCGGCCCACGTTCGCTGGCTTCTTTCCATCGTATCCGGCGACTCGGCTGGCTTCGGTAAGCGTTTCCTCCACTCTCATGGCGTCGAAGGTGTTGCCGTTGATCAATTCCTCACCCGGGCCGATCACGTTCTTCAACCGGAACTCCAACGGGTCCATGCCGATCGCGCGCGCGACGACATCCAAATGTGATTCTCCAGCCCACAGACCCTGGGGCATCCCGGGAGCGCGGGCGAAGCCGCACGGAACCGTATTGGTGTAGCAGTGATACACATCCAGGCTGACGTTCGACACACGGTACGGCCCGCCGACCTCCAGCACGCCGCGCAACCCGTTCGGGATCGGGGCATAGGCGGCGTAGGCGCCCACCGCGAGGTATCCCTCGGCCTGCCAGGCCGTGATGGTGCCGTCGCGCTTCACGCCCGCCTTCACACGAATCGAGGAAGGGTGCCGGGGGTTCATCGCCTGGAGTTCTTCCGAATAGTCCATCGTGAACTTGATGGGTCGTCCGGTCTTCTGGGCGAACAGGTAAGAGAGGTAGACTGCGGTCGTGTCCGTCTTGCCACCGAACGAGCCACCGATAAACGTCGCGTTGAACACGACCTGCTCGGGTTCAAGGCCCGTGACTCGGATCAACTCCATGCGATTCGGGGTCGGAAGTTGGCAGGACGCCCAGACTCGAAGCCTGCCTTCCTCATCGATCTGGACAAGCGACGCATGCGGCTCCAGGTACGCCTGGTGCTGCCACGGTGTCCAGTACGACTCTTCCACGATGACATCCGCGTCCGCGAAACCCTGCGCGATGTCGCCCCGTTCCCGGTGTAGTTTCACCAGCACGTTGCTCGGCGTCTCTTGAGGCCGGACACCCGGGTAGTCGTTCAAGTCCGGATGGAGGATTGCCGCCCTTGGCATGGCGGCGTCCTCGGCACTCAGGATGGGCTCCAGTTCCTCGTACTCGACTTCGATAAGATCGACCGCTCGCTGCGCGATGTCTTCATCGTCCGCGACGACTGCAGCGATCTTGTCCCCGGCGAACTGGACCTCGTCCCAACAGAGTACCGGTTCGTCCTTGTGGCCCCCTCGGGCCGTCCGGATCCCCTTGACGTCCTCGCCGGTGATCACCGCGTGGACGCCTTCCACCTCAAGAGCCGCGGAGGTATCGATGCGGACGATGCGGGCACGGGCGAATGGGCTCCGCAGCAGCTTGCACCAGAGTTGGCCGGGCAACGACATGTCGAGCCCGTACTTCCCCCGGCCCGTTACCTTGTCTGGTCCCTCGGATCGTCCCGTCGGTTGGCCAACGACGTTGTAGGTCGTGGAGGTCAAGGAAAAGCGCCTCCTGCTATTCGCTTACGCTCTGGTCGGTCGGCCTATCCGGCGGTCGTAGGGGCTCTCTGTCGTTCGACGAACGGGCCGAAGATCGCGACGAGGCGGTCCGCCAGGATATCCCGCATCTCAGGCGCCAGGCCCTGCATCATCCTTGTCGACTCGTCACCGGAAACGGCCGGAGCGTGAAGCGTCGAGTTCGGCAACAGTTCGTGAAGCGCGTCGGCCGCGATCTTCAGGTGTGTGTCGTCGTCTCCGCTGACGATGACGGCAGGCGCCTGGATATTCCGAATGTCGTCTTCTGAAACCCCGAGCACGCGGGAATCGACTCGGAAGTACGAACGCCACCGGCTCATCACGCTGATGAAATCCGAGGGGGCCATCGCCAACAATCGGTCTCTGTTCCCCGGGTTCTCCTGGACTCGTTCGGCGAAGTACGGGGTCGCGACCACCGCATCCATGCCCCCTTCGTCCGCGGCCTGGATGAACTGGCCGTAGTACTGGAGCCCGAGTCGTTGGGCCGCTCCTTCTCCGCCTGTAACCCACCAGAGGAGCAGTCCGCTCACGTCCTCGGGGTACGCAATCGCGTGCATCAGCGACACGCGACATCCGTTGGATCCCCCTCCGACCCAGGCCGGAGCAGCGTCGAGGCGGTGCAATAGCTCGTGGAGGTCGTCGACCCAAACGTCTTGCTCAGACCCACCCCCGCCGATCACCACGTCTGAGCCTCCGCAGTTTCGACGGTCGTAGATGATGACGCGATGGTCCTCTGCCAACTGTTCGGCGACCGGCCGAACACCGTCCATCCCGATCCGGGCTCCCGGTGTCAGAACGATTGGCGGTCCATCACCGTCCAGTTCCTCGTACCGAATATTCGCGCCGTTGATAGTGATCGTCGGCATCTCCATCCCTCCCCTTGTCCCCCGTGGACGCGGCGAGGATAGCCGGACTCGCTGCCGTGGGCAATCGATCGTTCGTGTTGCTGGGCTGACGGCTTCGCGTCGGACTCGACGCCATCATTTGAGCCAAGCGAGAGCCCTTCTTCCAACCAAAAACGCCGACCCGCGGGTCGGCGTTTCATTCTCGGTTTGGTCGAGCTAGTCCGCGAAATGTTCCGCGATGTACTTCTCAGCGAAGATGGCGGCGGTTGCACCGTCACCCACGGACGAGGCCACCTGTCGCGAGGATTGCTCCCGGATGTCGCCTGCCGCGAACACCCCGGGGAATTTCGTCTCCATCTTCAGGTTCACGTGCAGATGTCCCATCTCGTCGGCCGGAAGCGCACCCTCCAGAAACTGGCTGTTGGGTGAAAGCCCGACATAGATGAAGACTCCGTCGACCGGCCGATCGTACACGCGGTCTTCCTTGAGATTCTTGACCGCCACGCTCCCGACAAGCCCGTTCCCCTTGACTTCCTCGACGGTGGAGTCCCAAAGGAAATCCATCTTCGGGTTGGCGAACGCACGTTCTTGCAACACCTTCGTCGCGCGGAGTTCATCTCTCCGGTGGACGATCGTCACCTTCGACGCGAACCGTGTCAGGTACGTCCCTTCCTCGACGGCAGCATCGCCCCCGCCGACGACGATCAGATCGCGGTCGCGGAAGAAAGCACCATCACAGACGGCGCAGTACGAGACGCCACGGCCGGAGAACTCATCTTCGCCTGGGATCTCCAGCTTGTTGTGAGTGGAGCCGGTGGCAATTATCAAGGCCTTCGCGTGGAATTCCTTTTCGTCTGTCCTCACGACCTTGATTTCGCTCTCGAGGTCGACCGACTCGACATCCACGTACTCCATCTGGAGGCCAAACTTCTCCGCGTGGTCGAGCATCTTCTGCCCGAGCTCAGGACCCGTGATCGCCTCGATCCCCGGATAGTTCTCGATATCCTCGGTGACGGCCAGTTGGCCACCGATTGTGCCGCGTTCCAGCACGAGCGTCTTCAGACGGGACCTCGTGCCGTACAACCCGGCGGCCAGGCCCGTGGGCCCGCCCCCTAGGATCACTAGGTCGTAGGTTTCCACCGTATCTCCTTCTGCTTGTCGATCCGGGGGTCGTCGATTAGCTGACGACCTTGCTCAGCAGTCGGTCCTTGAGCGCCTTCTTCGGCATCGCGCCCACGACCTGCGCAACCGGCTCGCCCTTCTCGAAGACGATCAACGTCGGGATGCTCATGACCTGGTACTTCAGCGCGATGTTGGGCGCATCGTCCACGTTCAACTTCGCGAAGGTCATCTGCTCCTTGTACTCGTCCGCCAACTCTTCAACGATCGGCGAGACGATGCGGCAAGGACCGCACCACGGCGCCCAGAAATCGACGAGTACCGGCTTGTCGGACTCGAGAACTTCGGCTCCGAAATCGTTCTCTGTTACGTCCTGAGGCTTTGCCATTTGGCCCTCCCTGATAGGCTTTCGCCCGGATTCGCTGTGGTCAGACTAAGCGTAATCACCATTACGAACGGTAGCTGTCGCTACAGGGGAACGGTGCGCTTCGATACCGGTCGAAGTATAGCAACGCACGTCCATTCGGGATGGCAGGTACGTAAGAAGGACGCACTCGCGTGGTGCGTCCTTCTTACGTGATAGCGCAGTGTTCTGTTTGATCAGGCCGGATTCTCTTTCTGGAGAGCGAAGAGAATCCGCTCGGAGGTGAGGGGAAACTCTCGCAGTCGGACGCCGGTCGCCCCGGCGATTGCGTTGGAGAAAAGGGCCAGACCCGGAACGAGACACGCCTCGCCAACGCCTCGAACTCCGTAGGGGCCATCCGGCGACGGGGTCCCCACCAATTCCACATCCACCATCGGGACATCCAACGCCGTTGGCATCCGGTAGTCCAGTAGCGTTGCGTTTCTGAGGACCCCTCCGTCGTAGTGGTAACCCTCCCACAGAGCCCATCCCAGACCTTGCGAGGCCCCACCCTGGATCTGTCCTTCCACCGCCATCGGGTTCAACGCCATTCCGGGGTCCTGGAACGCCGTATAGCGCTCCACGCTGACCTTCCCGGTTTCGGGATCGACTGCCACATCCACCACATGAACAGATGTGGATGGCGCGGAAGCCATCCCTGTGACGGTCCCCTTGCCTACGATGGGTCCGGGCAATTGCCGAGCGTTCGCCCGGGCGAGAGATCCCAGAGGAATGCTCTGCTCGGAGTTGTCCTTGACGAAGAAGGTCCGGTCCTTGTAATCAATCTCGTCGGGATTCACCTGGAGGGCCTGTGCCGCCCGGTCCTTCAGTTGCCCCATTGCGTCCCCGACCGCACGGAGCACGGCGGTTCCAGTCGCGTATGTCGTCCGGCTACCCCACGAACCGTCGGTATAGCCGATCGAGTCCGTGTCACCGGTGCTCACACGGACGTCGCTCACGTCCACGTCGAACTCCTCGGCTACGACCTGAGCAAACATCGTTCGAACGCCGGTGACGTCAACGGAGCCGGTGACGACCTCAAACGTCGAGTCTGGGTTGATGGTCAACTGAGCGCTGGAGACCCCTCCAGCACCTCCCCAGAATCCCACCGCCAGGCCGCGGCCGCGACCCTCGGGGACCGGGCTTGTCCAGGCTGGATGGCCCTTTACTTCTTCGAGGAGTGCCTGCAGTCCGATCCGCGGGAGAGGCTGATCGTTCGACATCGGCCCCCCTTCCGGATTTACGTTCCGGAGCCGGAGTTCGACGGGGTCGATCCCTACCTCTGCCGCGACCTCGTCCATGATCGTTTCGACCGGTAGAAGGCCCTGAGGAGCGCCGGGCGCACGGTAAGCGGCCACGTGTGGTCGATTCGTAACGACCTCGAATGCATCGATACGCAGGTTCGGTATCGCGTAGTAGGAATATCCGGTCATGGCGGCGATGCCGACCGAGGAACCTGGATAGGCCCCAGACTCCATTGCGATATCACTCTTGATAGCGGTGATCCGACCGGCGCTGGTGACACCAATCTTCGTGCGGATGGAGGATCCGGGTGCGGGTCCTGTCCCGACGAAGGTCTCCAGGCGGCTCTGAGCGAAGCTCACGGGTCGCCCGGTCATACGCGCGAGGATTATGGCCAGGGGCTGCGGGTACACGGAGTTCTTCCCTCCGAAACCGCCTCCGATCTCGGTCGGAACAACCGTCACCTGGGAGTGAGGAAGGCCGAGCAAGAAGCAGATCTGCGCCTTGATCCCAAATGCGCCCTGGGTCGTGGTCCACACCGTCACGTGGCCGCCGGCATCCACTTCTGCCGTGCAGGCATGTGGTTCCAGATACCCCTGGTGGACCATCGTTGTGGTGAACTCACGCTCGATCACAACGTCCGCTTCCGTGAAACCAGCCTCCACATCACCGCGCTCGCTGATCATGTGCATGGAAACGTTCGTCGGCCGGTTCTCTTCCTCGCCAAAGCCCTGAGTCCGGACTTTCTCGTGGACGATCGGTGCGTCTGGTTCCATGGCCGCACGGACATCGTCCACGACCGGCAGGATCTCGTATTCGACCGCGATGAGATCGAGCGCTTCGTCGGCGATATGAGGACTCGTCGCTGCAACGGCGGCAACCGGATGGCCCTGCCAGGTGGCTTTACCCTGGGCCATTACGATCTCTCTAAGGTCGTCCAGATCGATGGGAAGCTCTCCGGCGACGGCCCCCTTCTCTCCAAGGGCAGGAATGTCCTTCCCGGTGATGACCGCCTTTACGCCGGGCAAGGCGCCCGCACGCGAAACGTCGATATTCAGGATCCGCGCGTGGGCATGAGGGCTCCGCAGAACCTTGCCGTAAAGAGTCCCCGGCTTGTGCACGTCCGCAGCGAAGGCGGCCCGGCCTTGCACCCGCTCCACCGCGTCGACGCGCGGGATCGACTGACCTAGAACACGATAGTCGTCTTTGGTCTTGTTCTCGTCCACCTGGGTCATGTCTGGCTCCTAGGACGTCCCGGCTACCGCCTGTACCGATCGGATGATCTTGTCGTAGCCGGTGCAGCGGCACAGGTTTCCGGCGAGGTTCAAGCGGAT
>CAZIBZ010000168.1:0-3693 GCA_964537445.1 uncultured Dehalococcoidia bacterium
TAGGAGGTGAGGTCCGTGTGCAGGGGTGTGATGGAGACGCGCTTTTCTCGGATCGCCGAGACGTCGGTCCCCTCGGGAATGTCTTTCTTCTTCGCCCGTTTCCTTCGCTCTACGCCGATCCAGTAGTGATTGTTCCTTCCGTTGTCGCCGGAGGTGACCTCAAGGTTTGAGTGGGCGTCCATGAGACGCGTAATCTCGACACCCTGGAGGTCCTCGGGGTTGAAGTTCGGGACGGTGACGTTCAGGATCGTCTCCTTGAACATGTCGTTGCCGGCGATGAGCGGGACGAGCGAGCGCGCAACGAAGGCGCCGGTGCTGTATCTCGGGCGCTTCAACCTCGTCATCGAGATGGCGACCGAGGGGATTCCCTTGAAGTGGCCATGGAGGGCGGCGCCGACGGTGCCGGAGAGGAAGATATCCCGGCCCATGTTGGACCCGGCATTGATGCCAGATACGACCGCGTCGATGCCCTCCGGGTAAAGGTGGCCGAGCCCGAGCAGGACGGCGTCGGCGGGGGTGCCCTCGACCGCGTGTGCTTTCACTCCGCGCCGATTGATGCGGCGCACGCGTACGGGATGGTGGAGGGAGAAGCTGGCGCCGACGCCACTCTGTTCGCGGTCGGGGGCGACCACGACGACCTCGCCCACTTCGCGCAGAGCTCGAACGACGGCCCAGAGGCCTCTCGCTCCGATGCCGTCGTCGTTGGTGACCAGGTATCGCATGCTTCCGAATCTGTACCGCTCGTAGCTACGAGCCAGATATGCGGGAGTCTACCACGCACCGTTCGCGATGCCGGTCGGCGGATCCGGGGCCTCTGGTGGAGGTCAGGGCAGGCCGTCGCAAATGCTTGCCGCTGCCAAAAATGGTCTGGTATTCTATCGCGGCTTTGGACCAGACGGCCTTCCTGCCGTCTTTTCGTGGGGGACCCAACAGGTATTCAGGGGAGAATCCGTATATGCACCTTGTCATGGACGGGTATGGAGCCGACCCCAAAAGGCTTCAGGACGAAGCCCTGGTCCATGGGATGCTCGACGAATATCCAGACGCGATCGGGATGACGAAGATCTCCGAACCGTTCGTATACCGCTATGACACGGGTTCGGTCCCGACCGATTGGGGCGTTTCCGGGTTCGTGCTGATCGCGGAGAGCCACATCAGCGTGCATACCTTCCCCGACCGCGGTTACCTGAACGTGGATATCTTCTCGTGCAAGGCGTTCGACTCCGATGCGGCCGTGCGGGAATTGAAGGGCCGTTTCGGCATCGACTCAGTGAAAACGGCGGTGCTGGACCGCGGGCTCGAGGAGTTCGTCGAGAATCAACCAGCGTCCGAATTGCCGGTCGGGGCGTCTGGGACACCCCTGAGCTAGGACGATGACCGGGTCCCCAACCGGGGGCCACCCCACGTTCCCTTCGAGTTTCGCGGCGCTGGACGGCCCACTGGCCACGCTCGACGGCGCTGCAGCTGTCGTCCTGCCGATCCCGTACGACGCGACAACGAGCTACCGCGCCGGGGCCCGAGACGGACCGCGTGCGATCATCGAAGCCTCCCGATACCTGGAACTCTACGAGCCCGAGCTTGACCTTGAGCCCTCCGATTGGGGGATAGCGACACTTCCCGAGGTCGAACCGGACGTTTCGGGCCCGGAGGCGATGATCGACCGGGTCGAAGGCGCGGTCCGTGAAGTCATCGGCGCCGGAAGGCTGCCGGTCGTCCTCGGGGGGGAACACTCGATCACGGTTGGGGCGGTGCGCGCAGCGAGGAAGGCGTTCCCCAGCCTTTCGGTCCTTCAGCTGGATGCGCACGCCGACATGAGAGATTCGTACCAGGGAAGCCGTTTCAGCCACGCGACGGTGATGCGGCGGGTACGCGAATCGGTGTCTACGGTCGAGCAGGTCGGCGTCCGCAGTATCAGCGCCGAGGAGCGGGCCTATCTACGCGAAACGGAGGCTGACGTTGCTATCTACCGGGAGGGAGACCTGCTGGATCCCGATCGCCGGAGCACGGTCACGTCGCGGCTTTCGGACGAGGTGTACGTGACGATCGACCTCGACGCGCTGGATCCCGGGTTCATGCCAGCGGTTGGGACACCGGAGCCCGGCGGTCTCTCGTGGATCGAGACCACCTTGCTTCTCCGGGAGGTTGCTGAGACGTCCCGGATCGTCGGGTTCGACGTCGTGGAACTGGCGCCTTCGGAAGGCCCGGTCGCGGCCGCCTTCTCGGCGGCGCGGCTCGCCTACACGATGATCGGATACGCGTTGACCCTAGGCCCAGGTGCGCGGTCCCGACCCGGCTAACGGTCGGTGTGGGGTCGGCCTATTCCTCTGTGATATTCACGGTGCGGAGCGCCGTCGCGGGCGCACCGGACTGACCCGGGTCACGGATCGTGATGCCCTTCACGGCATCCTCGCCACCGGTGACTTTCCCGAAGACCGCGTGTTTTCCGTCCAACCAGGGCGTCGCGGTGAACGTGATGAAGAACTGGCTCCCATTAGTGCCGGGGCCCGCGTTGGCCATGGATAGCACGCCGGGTTCGTGCGTCAGTTCCGCGTGGAACTCGTCGGCGAACCGGTAGCCGGGTCCGCCGGTGCCGGTGCCGGTCGGGTCACCCGCCTGCGCCATGAAATCGGCGATCACACGGTGGAAGGTCGTGTCGTCGTAGAACCCCTCGCGAGCCAGGAAGACGAAGTTGTTGACCGTATTCGGGACGCGGTCGGCGAACAGCTCGACCTCGATATCCCCGGCGTCGGTCGCGAACGTGGCGCGGTACGTCTTCGTGGAGTCGATCTGCATCGCCGGAGGTTGGTCCCACTGTTTACGGCTGGTCAATGTGCTACTCCTCGCTGATTCGAATCGTTTCGATGCGGGTACCCGGGTTCGGATCGGAGGCAGGGTCACGAAGGCGGATGGCGGCGACGGCGTCCTCGCCGTCGATAACCCTTCCGAACACGGCGTGGCAGGAGACCCCAGGGTTTCCACACGGCTTCGGTGAGCCGTCCCGGTTCAGGCCGTCGAGATTGGGTGTGGGAACGAAAGTGATGAAGAACTGCGCGCCGCCTGAGTGCAACCTCCCGGTGTTCGCCATCGATATGACTCCGGCTTCGTGCCGGGCATCCGGGTGGAACTCATCCTGAATCGTGTATCCGGGTCCGCCGGTGCCGGTCGCGGTGGGGTCGCCGCCCTGGGCCATGAAGTTGGCGATGACACGGTGGAACGTGATGTTGTCGTAGTACCCGTCGCGGGACAAGAACACGAAGTTGTTCACGGTGCCCGGAGCCTTGTCGGCGAATAGCTCCAACTCGATGTCACCGACCTCGGTCACGATCGTGGCGGTGTAGCTCTTCGTAGGATCGATCTGCAGCGCAGGCGGTTGCTCGTACTGCTTTCGCTCCGTGGGTTCAGGGAGGGCCGTCGGGACCTCGCCGGTCCCTTCAGTTACGGTCGGAAAGGGCGTTATTTCGTCGTCGGACGAGCATGCGGCCGCCAGAACCGCGAAGGAGAGCAGAGATAGCAAGGCAATGGAGGAAGGTCTCAGGATGTTTCGCATGGTCTCCGTAGGATACGGGCTCGCCCGGCAGGGAACAACGCTCACCGACGTTTCGGGTTGCCCACGCCACCGGACGGGCCTAGTCTTAGCCGTTGCGGTGAGATCGAATTACGTTTGACCGGCAGAACGCCGGATCGACGGGGGGG
>CAZIBZ010000169.1:0-4002 GCA_964537445.1 uncultured Dehalococcoidia bacterium
ACCAGCGCCTGGTACCTCCCCTCATGGTTGGAGTGGATTCCGAACATCAGCATTGAGGGTCGTCCGGTTGCTGCCACCGTCGTGTCTGATTCAGCGTCAGCATCTGAGGACGGTTAGCGGCACCCTTGAAACCGCTGTGCCCGAACCCTCACCGATCAGTGAGATCGGTGAGGGTTCGATATCTCTGACGTCATCGAAATCAGCCGAAAGGATGAGCCGGAACCATCCATCGCTCCGGTAACCGGGCTCCCGATGACCCGTTTACCTGATCAGACGGGCCAAAGCCTAGGCCTGAACCGAAACAATCAGGAGCGAGAGATGTTCAGCAACCTCGTCAGGGTTCGGGTGGCTCTCGGTGCGCATGCAATCTTTGCAATGAGCCTAAGTGTGTTAGCGATCCTCGATTTCGATGGGAGTGGCAGGGCCGGCGATTCCAATCTCAATGCGCCGGCAGGAACCGATGTTCCGGGGACAGGCTCGCCGACGGATGGCCTCGGGAGCGCTCAGTCATTGCCACCGATCGAGCCGTCGCCGGGATCGGAAGCCGACGGTCTCCCGCCATTCGCAGGGGGTGTTGCAGTTGGTGAACCTCATCCAGATGCTCCGCCCAGCTCCTCGCCTCTGGCACCGGCTGGCCTTGAGCCTGCGCCAGTGACGGAATGCGGGCCGGATCAGAACGTGGTCATGTCAAATCCGGGCGGCGTCGTTTGCCTCGAACCCGGGGACTCGATGCCCCCCGATCCAACTTCAATGGTCGTCGGACAGCTTCCAGCTCTCGAGCCAACACTTGAGCCTCACCCGGAGACCCGGTAGGCGGGCATAGCATCGAGAGCATGGGCAGCAAGGAAAGGCAAGGTGTTCGCAGATGAGCTTCCGAGAACTCCGGGTCGTTTCGACCGCAGCCATAACCCTGATTGCGATGGCAGCCTGCGCTCCGGCGGCAGCACCTGATCGGGATGAAGCGCCCGGCGGGGTGGTCGAAACCCCGTCCGGCGGGTCCGGAAGCGGTTCAGTAGCCGCGGGCGAAGACTCAGTCTCCTTTCCCGGCGGACTCCCCGTCGCTCAATTCGAGGCGGACGAGGTGGCTCGCGTTGATCTTGCGGCTGGTCTTGACGCCGACCCGAATCGGCTGGAGTTGCTCGTTGCCGAGAAGAAAGAATGGCCGAGTCCCGCCCTGGGATGCCCCGAGCCGGGAATGGCCTACGACAGCGTGATAGTGCCGGGTTATCGACTGGTCTACGGGTACGGGAAGCAACGGTACGCCTACCACACGAACGAAGATGGTTCGGACCTAGTGCATTGCGCCGATGCGGATACGACGCCAAGCCCGACCGACAGCGGCGGTGAGGGAAATAATGGCCCGCCACCGGCGGACAGGATCGTCGTCCTGGCTCCGATCGGCGGCGTCGAGATCAGCATCGCTGAGTCCTATCCGCCGCAGTACTTCGTTCGCGTACTTTCCGCGCTACCGAACGGGTGCGCCCGGTTCGACGATTACGGGGTCGTTCGAGAGGGAGACCTGATCAAGATCAAGGTCACGAACTCGGTGCCGGCACCCGGAGGCCTGATGGCCTGCACGATGATTTACGGGACGGCCGAACACATCATCGCGCTTGGCACCGAATTCACACCGGGCGAAACGTACACGGTAGAGGTGAACGACGTCACGGAGACGTTCGTCGCTCAATAGCGAGGACCTGACACCTCATCGGCGTGTGTTTTCGTTTCGACATTACCAGGGGGTGGTGAACTCATAATCCGAAAGAATGGACCTGTGTTCGAAACTCCTCGCTGCCGGTGGTCGCGGAGGAGACTACCCGCCCGACGCGCCTATTCAGTCGATCCGGCGGATGGTTCCTGAGGACGACCACATAAGCGCCGCGGTAGCGATGCATCCGATGCCGAAGAGGATCTGGGCTGGCTCGGTCCCCATTCCGGCTGCCAGGAATCCGGCGAGCGTGCCACCGACCGCTGTCATGGCCCGGTCAAGACTTAGCAACGCGATCATGCGGCCCCGCATGCCCTCCGGCGCGAGTTCCACGAGCAGCGCGTTGATGAGCGGGAAGAATGCCGACTGGCCAATCCCGAGCAGGAACACGACGGCGAAGGCGAGGATCACTACCTGCAGATCTGCTAGGGGCAGATACGTGACTCCCGAAAAGAGGATCAGCAACGCGCCGAAGATCGCGAGCAGAACGAGCATCAGCTTCCCGCGATTCTTGCTGGGGCTGGTCGCGGCCAGTACGAGCGCCCCCAGGAGGCCTCCGATGCCCATTGCACCGACGAGGAGGCCGAACCCTCCGTTCCCTATTTCAAGGACTTGCGTAGCGAACAGCGGCGCGAATACCTGCATGAATGCCATACCGAACATGAAGTACCCGAGGCCGACCATCAGGACGCCACGGATGGCCGGGGAACTCCATGCGTAACGGAATCCATCGAGGAAATCGGAACCCATTTGGCGCATGCCCTGATACCCAGAGCGCTCGTGGTCGGGGACACGGAGCATCCACGTGAAGACGAGTGCGAACGCGTAGGCGACCGCGATCGCGATGAACGGTGCCTTGAATCCCCAGAATCCGATCATCAGGCCCGCCGCGGACGCGCCGAAGATCCGCATCGCGGTCATGCTCCCCGTGCTCAACGCCATGGCGTTCACGATTAGGTGCCTGGGGACGATGCTCGGGATCATGGCTCGCCGGGCCGGTTGGTCGAACGCCATCGTCGCTCCGCGCAGGAAGCTGAAAGCGTAGATGTGCCAAATCTCGAGCCGCCCCGACACGATTAACGCGGCGAACGCGATGCTGAGCACGAAGACACTCACCTTGGTAATGACCAGGATGAGTCGTCGATTGAAGCTGTCGACGAGGACCCCTGCGACGAGTCCGAATCCAACCGACGGGACGGTCCGCGCGAGGATGACCAGCCCGAGATGAACGGCAGACCCGGTCATATCGAGGATCAGCAGAGGGCGAGCGGTCTGTTCGAGCCAGAGCGCGGCCGCGTGCGTTATCTGGCCGAGCCAAAGGAGAGTGAAGTCGCGGTATCCGAGCGAGGCAAAAATCCCACGCCAAGATTTCGAGCCGCCGGGTCTCCCGCGGCCCATCTCCGGCGTGGGTTCGGGCTCCGGCCGCTGTTGAGTCTGGGTCACTTGGGGAAGCGGACGCTGCTGTGAGCGAGGTGTCGGCTAACCCTCGTAGGCCTCGATCATGATTCGGGATTCGCCCTTGAGCACCTCGACCCCGTCCTGGTTCACGACCGTCGCTAGCAGGGTCGCTTGGCGCCGGGGGGCATTGGTACTGATGACATTGAGCTTGGCGGTGATGGTGTCGTCGAGGTAGACGGGAGCCAGGAAGTTCAACGTTTGGCCCATGTAGATGACGACTTTCCCGGGCGCCACCTGAGTTCCGATCGCGGCCGAGATGATGCCGGCGGTCAGGATCCCGTGCGCTATCCGTTTCTTGAAGCGAGTCTTCGCGGCCTGAGCATCGTCGAGGTGAAGTGGCTGATTGTCGCCGGACACCTGCGCGAATGCTTCAACGTCCGCTGCAGTCAGGGTTTTCGAGAACTCGTATGTCTTCCGATCATCGATTTCGAACGGTGCTTCGGTCGTCATCGTTGGCTACCTCCAGTGGTTCTCGCGGCGCCTCAGGCGAGGGCCCAGTGTAGGGGTGGCCGAGAGCCGGTTCAAACTGGCACCTGGGACTATGTTATGCGGACCGAATGCTCGGAGCACCCCTATACAATGTGCTTCCGAGTGCAACCGGGCGAACAGATGCTGCTGGCCATCGACATAGGGAACACGAACGTGGTCATGGGCCTTTTCCGGGGCCAGGAGATCACCGCCACCTGGCGCATCGGAACGGACATCCGTCGGACGGCCGACGAGATCGTGGCGTTGATGGTGACACTGCTTCAGCACCGAGGCCTAGATCCCTCCGCCATTGACGGCGTGATACTCAGCAGCGTCGTGCCCCCGTTGACCGGACCCGTGCAAGAAGC
>CAZIBZ010000170.1:0-3162 GCA_964537445.1 uncultured Dehalococcoidia bacterium
CGGGCGCGCTTGCGGCGATCGGTCTCGGGTTCGACGATCTTTCCCGGGTGAATCCAGGGTTGGTCTACGTCTCGATCACGCCTTTCGGACAGACCGGGCCACAGTCCGGGTATGTCGGGGGCGAACTGATCGCCCAGGCCACCGGCGGGATCTTGTTCGCGAACGGTGACGACGGGCAACGACCGGCAATGGCCCCGGACGACCTGATCTCGAATATCTCATGCCTCCATGCGGCGTTTGGCACCCTGGCCGCGATCAGGCAGCGTCGGGAGACCGGCCGTGGACAACACGTCGACGTTTCGCGACAGGAGATCGTTCTGTATTGCCAGGGGAACTACATCCCGCGGTATTCGACGATGAAGCGCGTGACCAAACGCGAGGGCCGCCACGGGGCGATGGGCGGGGTGAACCTGTTCACCTGCGCTGGTGGGGATTTCATCAGCCTCGCTCCGTTCATGGCGCACCACTTTCGGCGCCTGGCGACGGACGTGATCGGAGACGACGTTCTGGCGAATCCAGAGCTGGAGTCGAACCCTGCGCGGAACGAGGATGAGAACCGCGTCCTGATCAACGAACGAATCGAGAGATACGCGGCGACCGTGAAACGTGATGACTTTGTCGAACGAGGTCAGAAATCCGGTGTCCCCGCCGTGCCGGTCATGACTCCAGAGGAGGCGTTGAGCCACCCGCACAACGCGGAGCGGGGATTCTTCCACGAGATCGACGACAGGGCCGGCAATCGTGCCGTCCCGGGGGCTCCGTTCCGGATGTCGGGTACTCCATGGCGGGTCGACCTTCCGGTGCCAACGGTGGGACAGCACACGGACGAGGTGCTGGGGGAGCTCGATCGCCCCGCCGCTCGACGGTTGCCACGATCCACGTCACAAGGGGAACCGGGCGAGGAGGGAGCCCTTGAGGGTCTGCGCGTCGCGGACTTCACCCGAGCGTTCGCCGGGCCCATCGCGACGATGTTCCTGGGCTTTCTAGGCGCGCAGGTGGTGAAGCTGGAGTCCGGAGACCTCGAGGACAATCGCGGGGGTGGACAGGCCACGTTCCAGGAGCTGAACCGGGCCAAGCTGAGCGCGACCATCGACACGAGGAAGCCCGAAGGCAAAGACCTGATAAAGCAGTTGGTGTCCCAGAGCGACCTGGTCGTCGAGAATTTTCGGCCCAACGTGATGGACCGCCTCGAACTCGACTACACGGCGTTGAGCGCGGCCAAACCGGACTTGATCATGGTCTCGATGCCGGGATTCGGGCGCAGCGGGCCGCTGAAGGACTACTACGCGTACGGCCAGCAGATCATCGGGACGACAGGCCTCCTCACCCTCTGGGGGCATCCGGAGTCCCCGCTTGATGTGCGGGTAAAGTACGCGTTCCCGGACTACGTGGCCGCGATTGCATCGTCACTCGCGTGCATGGCAGCGCTGGAATACCGGAACGAAACAGGCCGAGGCCAATTCATCGAGCTTGCACAGTTCGAATCTCTGGCGCACCTGTTGGGCGTGACGTACATGGACAGCACGTCGAATGGCCGGCCTCAGACGTCGCGCGGAAACGATAGCTGGACCCATGCCCCGCATGACGTGTATCGATGCCAGGGAGACGACGAGTGGGTGGCGATCGCCGTCGAGACGGAGGAGCAGTGGGAGGCGCTGGTCGAGGCCATGGGGTCTCCGGCGTGGTCCGAGGATGGCAGGTTTTCGTCACTCGCGGATCGACGCACCCACAAGGGCGTGCTGGACGCCCACATCAACGAATGGACCGAATCCCGGGGCAGACGCGAGGTCGAGACGCTGTTGCAGGAGGTCGGAGTCCCGGCTGGCGTTCTTGCGACCGCAAAAGACCTCTATGAAGACCCACACCTCCGGACCAGGGGCGAGATCGTCGATATCGACCACGGAGAAGATGGAGGCGGGGTGATCGCTCACGCGGGACCGAACGTTCATCTGAGCGGCGGTCGGAGTCGCGCCGACCGCTCGTCTCCGGGGAAGGGCGCGCACAACGACGTCGTGTTCCGCGAGGTCCTTGGGCTCTCCGATCAGGAGGAACGCGAGCTGGAAGCCGCGGGAGCGCTGCGGTAACCAACCCGGGTCTTGATCGGGCGCATCTAGCCCGAACCTATACGCGATTGCACCACCGCTGGCGCCTCCGGCTGCTTGAGGCCGCTCCGCCTCTGTCCAGATACTGCATGGGCATCGAGCGGACAGGGCGGAAACGCTCCTGTGCCGTATCTGCAGGGGAGGGGCAACGGCCAGAGCCAGCCAATCGTGATCCGGCGACTTATCTCACGAATACTTGGACGCCACCGCCGACGTGCTGTCGCTGCGGGGGCCGTGGCAACCGCATTGATCGCTGCCGGGTCCGGACTCGCGGGCCTTGGGATCGCTGGTGTCATCGAATTCGAGGGCATGTTCAGACTGACGGTCAATGCCCAACCGACCGCGCTGATCCGCGGTGGGTTCGTGGCAGGCCCCCATCTACCGGGGCCGTTCTTGGGACAGGCGCCGTACGAGGCCGCGTTCGTCGTCTGCTGTGCTGAGGACCCCGACGGCGGCACGCTCTGCTACGAGTGGGATTTCACCTACGATGGCGTCACCTTCGTGTCCGAGGTCACTGGCCCCGGACCCGTGACGCACGTCTACTCGGTTCCTGAACGCGAGTACATGGTCGCGCTGCGAACGACAAGCACGTCGGGTTCCGTCGGATTCATCACGGATCGTGTGTTCACGTATGCGCAATCTCCGGTCCGCCCAAATCCGTGGCCAAGCCCGACACCGACTCCAGCCCCAGCTCCGACACCGGTCCCCACGCCAGCCCCGACAGGGACGCCGGGTCCATCTCCAACGCTGACCGCAACCGCAACTCCCGGCCCATCGCCGACCCCCGCGCCGAGCCCGACGCCCGTTCCTTCACCGACCGCGACGCCCGCTCCGACTCCGACACCGGAGCCCGATGAGCCCCCTCCAGATGGCGGCCGCTTCGAAGATGGGCTGGTGGCCCTGTACGAGTTTGATGATGGGGTCGGGACCCTGGTCCGCGACACATCTGGATTCGGATCGCCGCTGAACCTGTACATCGCGCAAGAGAGCCGGACAAGCTGGCTGCCTGGCGCCCTCTCAATCGATGCAGCGACGATCCTCTCGTCCGCCGGAGGGGCTG
>CAZIBZ010000171.1:0-2968 GCA_964537445.1 uncultured Dehalococcoidia bacterium
TGCGCTCTAACCAACTGAGCTAACCGCCCACGGTCCGCGATCGGAAGCTGCACGGAGTGCTGTTGAAACACTCATTCCGCGACGGATTCAGTCTAGTCGGAATGGGATCGAGCTGGAGATTCCGGTACAAGGTTCTGCCCCAGGAGTCCGCATCGGTGATCCAGACGCCATCGCGTTCACAGTGGTCACGATGGCCACGCCAGACCCTCGGTCTCGATCCTCGCTGCTAGCACCGCCCACATGTGGCGCATATCGTTGACCCATACCGATCACGACGGGGCGCGCCGACAGACACGAAGCCCCCAGGGTCGGATCACTACAACAGAAACCACTTCCTCCCTTTCACCCTCCTACCTCGGACATCGCAAGGCCGAGATGCTGATCACTTCAGCACTCGGTCTTGCGGTCTATGGGACCCGCAGCCCATTCGGACGCGGGCCGAGGCGAGAGCACAATGAATGGTGGCAACGGATGGGTTCGAACCAACGACCTAGCGCTTATGAAGCGCCCGCTCTGCCACTGAGCTACGTTGCCACGAAAGCTGGCTCTCAAGAAGAAGTTGGCGCCACTTAAGTATAAAGCTGAGCCAGATAGGCGGCAAGAAACCTGCGCCCTCTATAATTGCGTCCACCGATACTCGCCGGGCTCGACCTGGCCCAGGGGATTCCTCCAATGGAACGATCGCTTCTGGACCCGCTGACGCTCCGCGCACGGAGCGACGCGGTGTTACAACGAAACGTCGCCGAATTGCGCGAGACGTTACTGAACGCGATCTCGCAGATCCCGAAGTTCCCTTCGGTCTTCCCGATGTCGCCGCTTGAAGCGATCGAGGTCGAACCGCGCGAGATGGAATCTCCGGATCGCGGCCCGATCGTCGTTTGCCCTGACGGGGAAATCTACGAATTAGTCGTGCGAGCGACCTTCGAGACCATCGGGGTGCAGGAGTACGCGGACCGGCGCGAAGAGATCAAACCGCTCGACCTACCGCTGCACGAATACGTCGCGTACATCTACAACGCGATCCTGGCCGTCACCGAATACCTCCACAAGGAGCAACAGGGAGCCCAGGGAGGGTAGGGTTCTTCCATCGACTTTCTCAGTCGACCTGTTTGAACGTGTCTCCCTTGTAGTTGTCCTTGCTGCTCAGGTAAGCGCGCAAGGGTCCTTCTCGGACCATCCGCAATCGGTCGTCGACGTCTCGGGCCGGTTTGGCCGGGGTCCCCATGACGAGCTTGTTCGGTTCGATTTCGGTCCCGGCGGTGACCAGCGAGCCCGCTCCGACGATCGCGCCATCGCCGATCTTCACCGGCGCCCCCATCGCGCCGACGACCTTCGCACCGTTGGCGATCAGGACGTCGTCGCCCGTGATGACGCGGTGCGTGAGCGTCATGTGTGCGATGACGCAATTCTTCCCGATGGTCGTCTCTTCGTGGATGACCGCGCCATCCTGGACGTTCGTATTTTCCCCGATGACGATCTTGCCCGAGTCACCACGCAGCGTCGCCCCGAACCAGATGCTGCAGTTCGCACCGATCTCGACGTCGCCGATAACCGAAGCTGACGGCGCAACCCATGCCGATGGATCGATCTTGGGTGTCAATCCGTTCACGCTGTAAATCGCCATCGTCATACCCCCTGAGCGTTCCGTTGATCAGTTGCCGGTCGAAGGGGGGATGACGACCACGGCCGTCCCACCCTGCGGTCTCTGTCCGTCTTCTCGCATCAGATAGACATCCATCTCGAGGATCGCGGCCCCGTCCTCTTCCTGGCGGTCCGTGACCACGCCACTAGCCTTGACCGTTTGGCCCTGCGTCAAGGGCTGGCGGAATACACAGTCGAGCTTCCGGATATACGCGTCCGGCAGCCATCGCTGTACCGCCGTGGCCATCGCCATCATGCCGAGATTTCCAGGGACGATCAGATTGCCAAAACCTTCGCTCTGCGCCGCGTCCCGATCCGTGAACCGGTTCGGCTCGGACATCATCCGGTTGGTACTGGGCGCGTCGCCGCGGGAGAGCCAGCCAGAGATGCTCATCATCGTCTGGACGAAATCGGAGTCCGGCGTCCATTCCATCTCGGGGACCTCGTCCCCGACATCGATGCCCGCGCTATCCGTCGCCATTTGATCCCCTTCCCGGACCGGATGCGTTAGGGCCCGGCGCTCGATACACCATCGAGTCTTTGGCCCGCGCGACGATCGTGCCGTCCTGCTTCTTGAAGAGGATCTCCCACACTTCGAACGCCATCGTCCCGGAGCGTCCCGTCTTGGTGTAGACCTCGTTCAACACCGCGAAACGAGACAGGACGTCGCCCTCGAACAGCGGCTCGTGGAACTCGACCGCTCGCCCCGCGTTCAGACCGACCGACGCGCCTTCGAGTTTCACATCTGAGCCAGACTCAACGTCCCGGCTGAAGAATGCGTTTAGCATGGCGATGGGGGCGCGTAGGCGCGTCCCGGTCGATGGGTCCGGCAGCGGGTGTCCAATCGTATTCGAATATTCGCGGATCAGCTCTGCCGACAACTCGACCGTGCCAGTGGCTTGTTCGACCCCAAGGATCTCTTCGTTGAAGGTCAGCTGTGGCGTGGTTTCGGTCACGAAATCCCCTTTCGTCTCCTCAAACGGTCTTCAGTCCCGGCCAGTGTCTTCGAGATTGACCGCCCGACACTCTCCAGCCTTCAGAGCCTCGGCCAATTCTCCTTCCGTCCGTGGGAGGGATGAGAATTCGGTCAAGCATTTCGCGATCGCGCTCACGAAATGCGCGTCGCTACCGCCGATCCCAGAGTAGTCCCGCTCCGTGAGAAGCCTGTCCGCCGCCGCGGCCTCCTCGGGCCGATTGCCGCCATTCAAATGCTCCACAAGTCGGACCTCCGGCAGGTCCGCGCCCTTTTCGAGCCACTCCGCGAATCCGATCCCGCTCCGGCCGGGGTGGGCCGGGATCGCGATGGCGCCGTGTTTGTCTGTCATCT
>CAZIBZ010000172.1:0-2656 GCA_964537445.1 uncultured Dehalococcoidia bacterium
TGGCGGCCCCGGCAGAGATTATTGCGGCTATGACCAAGGTCCATCAGTACACGATGATGTCGGCACCGACCGTTGCGCAGGAAGCGGCGGTGGAAGCGCTGCGTAACGGTGAGTCCGACGTTCAGACCATGCTGGAAGCATACGGGCAACGGAGGCGCCTGCTCGTCGAGGGATTGCGGCGCATCGGGTTGCCGTGTGTCGACCCGGGAGGTGCGTTCTACGCATTCCCATCGATCGTCCCGACCGGCATGACTTCAGAAGATTTCGCAGAAAAGCTGCTTGTGGAAGAGAAGGTAGCGGTCGTGCCCGGGAATGCGTTTGGGGAGTCGGGAGAAGGCTTCGTACGCTGCTGCTATGCTGCCAGCATCGAGGATTTGGAAGAGGCGCTCGAGCGGATGGGACGGTTCGTGTCCCGACACCGGAAGGGCACCTGAGGGAACATTCCGCCCACGCTGCGGGCCTCCCGGCTCGAGGAGCGAACGATGAGCGCGTCCGGCCCCGATGACACGCAAGACCTGTCCGGTAGCGGACAACCACCGGATGGTGGGGGGACGATCGGCGAGGAAGACCTCGTCATCAATTTCACCGGGGTGTCGGCCCGGCCACGTGAGGACGGGGCACTCGACATCCTTCTGGAGACGACGCGGGGAGTGATCCCCGGGATCCTTCATCCCTGCGAAGGCGAAGACGGCGTGGTCATCTTCATCGCCGGCGGACGGGAGCTCAAAGGCCCGGCGGATGGAATCTATGAACGCCTGGCAATTGAGTTCATGACCGAAGGGATCACGTCCCTGCGGCTCGGTGAACGTCGCCCTGGCGTCTTCATCGAAAGCGTTGGCGACGTCCTTGCCGGGTTGTCATTCCTCAAAGGTATCGGTGCGAAACGGGTTGTCCTGGTCGGGCACTCGTTCAACGGAGCTGTGGCCATAAAGGCAGCGGAGTTCTCAGAAATGGTGATCGCGGTAGGGGCCCTGTCGGCGCAGACCTATGGCGCGCAGGACGTCGCGCAGATCGCGCCAAGGAACCTGCTGATCGTCCATGGAAGGGACGACGACGTGCTCTCGCCCGATGACGCCCAGCGGATCTATGACTGGGCCAAAGAGCCGAAGGAATTGGTGCTCTACAAGGGCGCGAACCACGGTCTGCGCGAGGCGAAAGACCCGCTGTACAAGAAGCTCAAAGCATGGCTGAAGGACCGAGTAGGGCCCACCAACGGTGCATCGATGAATGTGGAATCGGAGGACGTTTCATGACCCTATCGGGCCGGACGGCCATCGTCACGGGGGCGGGGCGCGGGATAGGCCGTGCCGTCGCGATCGAACTCGCGCGCGAAGGAGCCTCGGTCGTCGTGGCGGCGAAAACCGAATCCGAGTTGAACGAGACGGCGGCTCAGATACAGACAACGGGGCACGAAGCTCTGACGCTTCCAACCGACGTGTCAACGCTCGACGGGATCGAACGGCTCATGAAGGCAGCCGAGGACTGGAAGGGCCAGCCGGACATCCTGGTAAACAACGCGGGCATTCGAGGCCCGGTGGGGTTCATCCAGAACATCGAGCCGGAGGAATTCGAACGAGTCTTCGCGGTGAACGTGTTCGGGACGTTCATGGGCATCCGCGCAGCGCTTCCAGGAATGGTGCACCGCCAGTGGGGAAGGATCATCAATTTTTCGGGCGGCGGCGCGTGGAACGGAATCCGCGGGGGCGGACCGTATGCGGCCTCGAAATCGGCGGTGGAGGGAATGTCGCGCACCGTTGCGATCGAGGTGCAGCGTTTCAACGTCACGTGCAACGTGATCCAGCCGGGTCGAGTCGACACGGCGACATTTCCGATCCTAGAGGCGGAGCGCGGGGGATCCCAGGTTGGCCCGGAGCACACGGCTCGATGCATCGCCTGGCTATGCACCGATGAGGCGGCCGATGTGACCGGAACGACTATCAACGCGGTCCGATGGGACCAGGAACGGGAAACGGGAGCCGGCGCGCGTCAGGCGGTCGAGACGGCGGGAACGAAGGGTCTGGCCTAGCGGTCTACTGCGCGCCTTACGGCAGGAGCGCTTGTACCCTCTTCCAGATAAGTTCGCCCACGACCTCGGCGGGTTCACAGGCGTCGATGACCGCGAAACGGTCCACATCACTGGCAGCGATCGCAAGGTAACCCTGCCTGACCCGCTCGTGGAACTCGAGACCCTGCTGCTCCATGCGGTGCTCCGCGCCACGGGATCTCTTGAGCCCCTCCTCCGGTGCGATGTCGAGAAGGACCGTGAGGGATGGCGTCATGCCACCGGTTGCGACGCTGTTGGCGTTCATCACGACGTCGAGGGGTAGCCCACGGCCATATCCCTGGTACGCGGTCGTTGAGTCGGCGAACCGGTCACATACCACGATTCGCCCGGCGTTCAGCGCGGGTGCTATCTCCTGGGCAACCAGTTGCGTGCGTGCGGCCTCGAAGAGGAACAGCTCGGCAAGCGGTTCGAGCGGTTGTTCGCCCGGAGCACCAACCCAGTCTTTGTAAAAGCGACGGAGCCTTCGCGAGGAAGGGTCCTGGAGGAGGGCGTAGATCTCTTCTCCGAAGGGGGTCCCTCCGGGCTCTCTGAGTTTGACCACCGAGCGCCCCGATTCTTCCAAACGGCGCGCGAGGGAAGAAACCTGAGTGG
>CAZIBZ010000173.1:0-17065 GCA_964537445.1 uncultured Dehalococcoidia bacterium
GCCATCGTATCCTCGGAACGGCCTCGCGGATGCCGTGCGACGAGACAGTCGTCCTGTGGACACCGCCCACCCAGATTACCAGCAGGCCCTCCGGCACTCGGACGGAGCAGACGGACGATCGACCTGGAAACGCCTTTTCGATGGTCCCGATCGCACGCAACCAGAGACGGTCGATCGTGCCGAGATGGACTTCTCGGGGAAGGTCTGAATCGCTCTGGGTCAGCGGTGGCGTGGTCGACTCAGTCTCGCCATGTTCGTCCTGATCGGTTCGGGGTCGTGCCCAACGCAAATCTAGGAACGACCTCCTAGAGATTCCCAGGTCGTCGCCTCGCTGCCGATCGTTGGGTCTCTCGCTCATGGGGCGATACCTACCATCAAATGTCGTGGTGCCAAGAGGCTGCTGTGTATCATGTGGGCGACCGTTTGGGAGCGCTCCCGCAGACGCGGAGGGATCGCATAGCCTGGTCTAGTGCGGCCGCCTGCTAAGCGGTTTGACCTGTTAAAGGGTCACATGGGTTCGAATCCCATTCCCTCCGCCATCTCATCAGCCGTCAATGCGCCCAGAGGTCCATCCGAATGTCGAAGTATTACATCTGGACCATCGGCTGCCAGATGAACGTCGCGGACTCTCAACGACTCGGGTCGGCCCTCGACCAACTCGGTTACGACCGCGTCGCGGAGGCAGAAGACGCGGATATCGTGGTCCTTAACAGTTGTGTTGTCCGGCAGGGCGCCGAGGACAAGGTCGTCTCGCGCCTTGATTCCCTCAAAGGGCTCAAGCGGACCAAAGAGGACGTGACCATCGCACTCACTGGCTGCATGGTCGGACCCCAGGTGAACCATCTGAAGGACCGGTTCCCGCATGTCGACTTCTTCATGCGACCACAGGAGATCACCGCGCTGGTGGAGTTTGCAGCGGACCGACAGGGCCTCGCGTGTGATGCGGACCAGATGCTGCTCGTCGCGTCTCGGCCGCAGGTCAGCACCTTCATCCCGGTGATCCAAGGCTGCGACGAGTTTTGCACCTACTGCATCGTTCCGTATCGACGGGGTCGAGAGAGCAGCCGGCCTTTGGACGAGATCGTCCGAGAGGCGGAAGCCCTAGTTGATCGAGGCGTTGTCGAAGTCACGCTGCTGGGGCAGATCGTCGATAAGTACGGGCATGACCTGCCCGGCAACACCGATCTTGCCGACCTCCTGTCTGCGGTCAACGACGTCGACGGGATCGACCGCATCCGGTTCCTCACCTCTCATCCACGCGACATGTCGGATCGGATCCTGCACGCCGTCGCGGAACTTCCGAAGGTCGTCGAACACCTGAACGTGCCGTTCCAATCCGGTGATGACAACGTTCTCGACCGGATGCGCCGCCCCTACGCCATCGCCGAGTACCACGACCTGATCGAGCGGGCGCGGAAGACCGTCCCGGGTGTCGCCCTTGCGTCGGATGTGATCGTCGGGTTCTGCGGCGAGTCGGATGAGGAGTTCCAACGGACGGTCGATGTGCTCGAACAGATTCGCTTTGACACCGTGCATATCGCCGCCTACTCGACGCGCCCCGGCACCATCGCCGATCGCAAGATCGCGGATGATGTCCCGCCCGGCGTGAAGCTGGAACGGAAGAACATCGTCGAAGCCCTGCAGGAACGAATCGCCACGGAAGTCAACAACCCGCTCCTCGGAAGCCGGGTCGAAGTGTTGGTGGAGCGAAAAGCCCGCGGACGGTGGGAAGGCCGTACGAGGACGAATAAGCTGGTGCACTTCGAAGACACGGGTGAAGCCGATCGGGTCGGGAGCCTGGTGGAGGTGCAGATCGCCCGCACCAGCCCCTGGTCTCTGACCGGCACACTGCCGGGCCACGCCTATTCTGACTCGGAACCAACTGCAGAGATCGCTCTGGCCCCGGTCGGCGGCCCGTAGAAACGGCCCCGAGTCACTCCCTCACCTGAGCCTTTCATGAAACCACTGACCCTCGAGATCGACCGGATCATCGAGCGAGCGATCGAGGAAGACCTTACGTGGGGCGACCTGACCACGCAGAGCATCCTCCCTCCAAACGTTCGCGGCTCAGCGGTCGCCAGGGCGAAACAGCGCGGCGTCATCGCCGGTATCGAGATCGCGGCGGCAGTCTTCACGCGGGTGGATGGCACCCTCTCCGTCGAGGTCCTGAACACGGACGGCGTCTGGGTGGAACCCGGGGCGGACCTCCTGAGAGTCGAAGGCCGGGCCCCCGCCATCCTCGCCGCGGAGCGGGTCGCGTTGAACTTCCTTCAACATCTCAGCGGCATCGCCACCATGACAGCCCTATTCGTTCAGGAGATCGCCGGCACCAAAGCGAAGATCATCGACACGCGCAAGACCACGCCGGGTTTGCGCGTCATGGAGAAGTACGCAGTCCGCGTCGCCGGTGGCTTCAACCACCGGTTCAACCTCAGCGACGGCATCCTCGTCAAAGACAATCACATCGCCACCCTCAAGGGGCTCGGTGGGGGGATGGCGCAGGCGATCCAGGGTGCGAAGACCAACGCACCGCATGGCGTGCGGGTCCAGGTCGAGGTCGCCACCATCGAAGAGGCGGTCGAGGCGGCGAACACGGGGGCTGACGCGCTGCTCCTCGACAACATGTCCACCCAGGAGATGGCCGATGCCGTTGCCGCGATCGGCGACGGCATCATCATCGAAGCATCCGGCGGGATGACGCTTGACCGGGTGAAGGAGGTAGCCGGAACGGGCGTTGACCTGATCTCGGTCGGCGCATTGACACATTCGTCCGCGGCCCTGGACATTTCCCTCGGGTTCGACGCTGCCTGACGCGCTTCCTGCTGGGCCGCCTCCACTTACGCGCCGAGACGCTCGATCAAGGTGATCGCCCACGCCCGGAATTGGTCCTCAATATCGTGCCCGCACCGAGGGCATTCGCGGTCTCCGAACCTCAACCGGGTTTCGCAGCTCGGGCAACGAGGAAACAGGTCGAGGATCGCGAGGATTGCCTCGACCTGTCCCTCGGTCGCTACCTATCCCTGTTGAGAACGCGGGCCGAACGGCTCGGGCTGAAACGGCGCGTCTCGTGTCTGGATATACGAGCGCAGACCACCCTGCTGCCCGGCCTCATCGAGGTGCCGCTTGTACTCCTCCCGCTGCGACGTATGCGCCAGAGCCGCCAGCTCTGCGTTCAGGTTCCACGCGTTGTGCAGGCCCATCATTTCGAGGCCCATCGTCGCTACGGCCAGGTTGATCTTCACCGTCTCCGGCGAGACGAGTGCGATCCGTTCGACGATCTGGAAACATTCGTCCAAAAGGTCGTTGGCCGGGACCACCTTGTTCACGAGTCCGATGCGTAGCGCCTCCTGCGCGTCGATGTGGTCGCCGGTCAGCGAGTAGCGCAGCGCGTTCTTGTACCCGGCCAGCAGGACCCAGATGAAGTTGGTGTTCGAAATGTGACGGACCTCCGGTTGTCCGATCACCGCCGACTCCGACATAATCGACATGTGGCAGGTCAACGCCAGCCACGACGCCGCGCCGAGGCACCAACCGTTGATCGCGGAGATGATTGGTTTCGGGAACTCCCACCGATACAGCTGGTCGTTGATGCCGTTTCGGTCCCCGGTGCGCCACTGGTCCAGGTACTGTGCGACCGACTGCTCCTCGGGCACTCCGTATGGCCAGGCCGTGACGGTGTTTCGCCCGCCCCCCATGTTTGCGCCTGCCGAGAACGCCCGTCCGGCGCCGGTCAGGACGACGGCTCGGATTTCAGGATCATCCTTCGCCTCTTCCAGCGCGGCATGAAGGTCTTCCCGCAGCTCGACGCTCAGCGAATTCAGCGCCTCCGGGCGGTTCAGGGTGATCAGGACCCCGCCCCGCTGCTTCTCGTAGATGATGTTTTCGTACGTCATCGTTTACCCCCAAACCATCAACTTGTCCGCCCCGTCAGTCCCGAAATGGCACCTCTGCCCGCGACAGTAACGAGAACCTTCCCGCCGTTCGATCCGAGAGGGAGCCAGCCCCTCGGAGCGTAACCGGACGGAGATCAGAGTCGACCGTCCACCCGATGTGAAATCATCTGGACTCTGTCTAGTTCAGGTCGCGGTTCCGTGTGGGCCTGCTCATGCAGGAGCAGGATCGGCACAAACGACTTCGGCTAGCCGTTAGTCCCCGATGCCGAGATGATGTACTTGCCTTCGACGGGTCTCTTCACCAACTGGTTCTTCAGCAGGCCCCTCATCTTGGGCACGACCTTTGTGGTAGGGAGACCCGCCTTGGTTGCTATCTCGCTGCACCCCGCGGGCTCATCCATCGTGGCCAACGCGCTCAGTATTGCTTGTTGGACCTCATCCAAGTCAGCCATCGTACGCTCCCCCCAAACCATCAGGTCCGACCTTTTCGTTCATTCCCCACTCACATTGGTCCGCGGCGCAAACCCCAGACAAGGGTGGCCCGGATCACTATGGTCCTCAGACGTTGACGGGTTCCGATCGGGCCTTCGTGACCTCTACGGGAATCGACCGGCTGGGCATGGCTCCCGAAACGGGATCGCGATCGTCGTCTGACGAAAGGCGGTTGACGTTTTGGGCCCCATCCCCAGGATTGCCCCAACCGTAATCGATCTGGATCGCGCCAGTCGGAACGTCCTCTGTGACCAGAGCCTCTCCGTTGAAATCGGATGAAGCTGAGCGCACGACGACCTCGTCGCCGGAGTTGATACTTTGCCCGAGAGCATCTTCCGGATGCATCCAGACCAAGGGCTTCGGATGAGCCTCGTTCAGGGCCTGAATGTTGCGGAACTTCGTATGGACATACTCAACGGACTTTCGGGTGCCAAGCACAAGCGGGAAGTCCTCACTCGTGGACATACGTTCCGAGGGAACGTGGTACGTAGGAATCGGATCGGCGTCGATTGCCTTCAGAACGCTCGACTCCAACTCCACCTTGCCCGATGGAGTTTTGAACCCCTGGTCCGCGTATTTCTGGTAGCGCGGTGGCTTCTCGATGAAGAGAGGGGACTGTTCCTTCAACTGCGCGTAGGTGATGCCGAGCGGCTTCAGACGATAGTCGATCCATTCCTGATGGTTGGACCAAGGGAACGCATCGATTACCCCCATTCGCTTCGCCAGATCGATCTCCACGTCCAGTGCAGGCCGCGCCTCGCCCGGAGGGTCGACGGCCTTCTGACGAAGCCCGATGATCCAACCATCAGGGGTTACCTGCGTTTTGAACCCGTCTCGTTCGTAGTCGCTCACATCTGGCAGAACGACGTCAGCCAATTCGGACGTGGCTGTGCGGTAGATGTCCGAAACGACCAGGAACTCCAGATTTCCTAGCGCCTCACGCACGTGAGCCTCGTTCCCGTTGATCAGCACCGGATTGGCGTGGAAGACGATCATCGCCTTGGGTTGGTACGGCTCGCCGGTTCGGAGGGCGTCGATGATCGCCGGGAAGTTGGCGTTTGGGAACAGAGGGTAGGTCTCCGCGCTGATAGATGGGAGGGGGGATTTGTTAGAAGGGACCGGAGAGAGCGGCACCGGCGGCAGCACCACATTGCCGCCCTTGACGTCAAGATTGCCGGTAATGACCGTCAGGATGCCCAATGCTTGAGTCGCGGCGACGACATCCGTATGCATGTCGAGCCCGTTGCCATCCCTGATCGCAGCCGGGCGCGTTGTCGCGTACTCGCGCGCCAGGGCCGTGATCTGGTCGGAGGGCACACCGGTGATGCTGGAGGCCCACTCCGGCGTATTCTCCCGGACATGCTCTCGCAGAGCGTCAAAGCCTTCGACCCATGTGCTGATGAACTCGCCGTCGAACAGGTCCTCCGCGATGATCACGTGAATCATCGCGAGTAGCAACGCTAGATCGGTCCCCGGATTGAGCCGGATCCAGTCGTGCGCCAGTCGGACCGTAGGCGTGCGGAACGGATCGACCGCCACGATCTTCGCGCCCCGACGTCGCGCGCGGGCCAGGACCTGCTGAGATTGCGGATACGCCGCACCCTCCCCCGGGCGGTGGGAATCCAGGGGATTCGCACCCCACATGATGATGAGGTTGGCGTTGTCATAGTCGGGCTCCGCCCGGGGTGGTCCGTAGATCGCCTCCAGCGCCATCCGGCGCGAGATGGAGCAGAGGTGGCCGTTCCCGGCGATGTTGGGAGACCCGAGCGCGGCGGTGAGCTGGACAAACCGCTCGAGAGTCTCCTCGTTGACCACCGCTCCGCCCGACCAGACCAGCGACTCCGGGCCATGCTCCTCGCGTATCTGGAGAAGTTTGGTCGATATCAAATCTAGTGCCTCATCCCAGGTCGCCTCGCGCAGCGTCCCTTCTTCGCGGATGAGCGGATGTGTCAGCCGCTTGTCCGAGTGGACGATCTCCGGGATCGAACGTCCCTTCACGCAGATGTAATTCCGATTGACCGGATGTTCGGGGTCTCCCTCGACACTCTCGATCCGGCCGTTCTTGACATGTAGGAGCAATCCGCACGAGGCGTGGCAATACCCGCACACCGTTCGGATCGTCTTTTCTTCTTGAGAGATATCGGTCGCGACCATCTGATCCCCCCCTTAAGTGTGGAAATGTGCACGCACTCTGTCAGGCTACCAGTCGAAGCATTGAAGTGACAGGGGGGCTCCTTGACTCGGTTCCCTCCTGGCGAACCTTTAGAGGGGGTCTTCGTCGCTGCCATGACACGCGGCGCAGTCCCTCGAACCATGACTGAGCGACTTTTCAGGCTCAGGTGTCGGCGATGTGCCCGGCTCGGGCGTCAATGTCAGCACCGGATCGGGGGTTGGCGTATCGGTTGGTTCCGGTGTTGGAGTCGGAGTGGGGGTTGGCGTAACGGTCGGTTCCGGCGTTGGAGTCAGAGTGGGGGTTGGCGCAACGGTCGGTTCCGGCGTTGGAGTCAGAGTAGGGGTTGGCGTAGGAGTAGGAGAGGCGGCCTGTGTCGAGCACGCAGTAGCGAGAAGAGCAACGATGGTCAGCAAGCCGACGAGAAGGAGAGACACCCACGAATTACGGGCGCCGATGACGCGATCAGGACGTCGATTCAAAATACGATTCCTCCCGTGAACCGCCGATCGGCGTCCGGCGTTGGCCGATCAGATTCCGGAGGGAGGGAACCGATCCAACGCATCGTAGTCGGACGGCTGCAACGGCCAACTGCCGGCGGGCCGGTGAGGAGCCTCGTTCCCGCATCCCACAACCAGACCACAAACCGGCTACCGCCAACCGCGCCTCCCATTCCCCCTCTCACCCCTGAGCCTCATTCCCGAGTCACAGCGATCGCAAGAAAGCGATCAGAAGATCCATGTCGGAGTCATTCAGCTGATCGGCCACCGCATGGGCCGTATCGGACGATGTCGCTTCATCGAATACCGCACGTAGGGTGTGAGCACTTCCGTCATGGAAGTACGGAGCAGTCAAGCTGATTCCGCGGAGGCTCGGAGTGTCAAACATGGTACCCCGCCCGTGAGAATTCTTTTCGAGTTCGGGGTCGCCGGTCCCAACGTCATGCAGCAGCAGGTCCGTGTAGAGCGGCGCTCCATGGCACTCGGCACAGCCGGATCGTTCGAACACTCCCTCACCGTCGCTTCTCGCCGTCGGATCGAGTGTCGAGGGCAAGCTCACCAGATCGAGCGTTGCCAGGAATTCAGCAAGCGCGTCCAGCTCGGGGGAGATGCCCGCATATGAGGCGCCCAGTGAATCGAGTGCCTCGCCAGGGGTGAGTCCGGTGCCGTGGTGAATCGCCCGGACGGTGAGCTCGACATCCGCGAGTTCGTCCAAATCTCCAGACCAGTGGATCGGTAGAGTCTCTGCCACTCCCAGCAGTGAGGGTGTATTTCTGGGCCCATCGGGGAAGCCGAGCCATGTGCGCCCGTCATGCATCCCCTCGAAATGGCAGGTGGCACAGGAGATCCAGCTATCCCGCGATACCTCGTCGCCTACCGATACGTTGAATAGCTGCTTCCCGAGCAACAATGACGGAGTAAGCGGAATCTCGGTCAATTCGATCGTTTGCTGGACTTCCAGCGAATCCGTGTCGATGACCGAAAGCGTTCCGTCGAGCACGTTGTTCACGAACACTCGCGTCCCGTCCAGGCTCATCACGATCCCCCGTGGGTTAGCGCCCACGTCGATGTGTCCCAATCCACGGCCGGTGGCAAGGTCAATAACCGACACGTCATTGCTGCCCGCGTTCGCGATGAAGGCGGAACTGGCGTCGGCCGAGATCGCTGCCGCGAACGGCATGTTCACCGGCTGATCCGCGGTATCGAGCGTGATCCTCTTGCTTCGGCTCAATTGGGCGGTCGTCAGGTCGACCGCGTTCACCACGGGAAACACCGTGTCATCGAACACCATGTCGGTGTTTTCGGTGTTGGTCTTCGTCTGCGGTAGGTACGCGAATTGTTCATCGGGCCCAACGATGACGAATTGCGACAGGTTCGAGTCAACGCCGGTCGACAGCGCCCAGTCGACCGATAGGGACTCGGTATCGATCGCCGTCAGCTCGCCCGTGAACAGGTGTGTGACCAGAAGCGTCTGGGCCCCATTGGTCAGCGCCAACCCGGCGGGGAATGCGCCGACTGTCATGCGGTCCGATACTTCGCCCGTGCCGGCTCCTAGGACCGTGATCGTGTCGGTTAGCAGATGGGTGACGAAAATCGATTGTGCGGTAGCAACGACCCCGTAAGGCTTCGGGCCCACCACCCACTCTTCTTCGGCACTCATCGAGATTGGGTCGAGTTTGGAGACCGTGCCTGAACCGAAGTTGGTGACGTATGCCGCGGAGCCGTCAGGGCTGAACGCGACTGTTCGTGGATCGACGCCAACCGGGACCTCGCCCAGCCTCACCAGATCGGCTGGGTCGACGAGACTCACGGAATTGCTGTCCGGGTTCACTGCGATGAGAAGATCGCCCGAGGGCGAGAGCGACACTGCGGACGCCGACGTTGATTTGATCGGTACGGCATCCGCCCCGTCCTCTTCCGGCTCGGGGGTCACAGACGCCACCTCCGGAACCGGTGTCTGTGTCGCCTGATCGTCGGGCACGGAGCCGACCGGTGTCGGCTCCGAGTCGTTGTCACAAGCGACGATGAAGAGTGCGAGAGCGATCGTGATCGATATCCAGACCGTCCAGCGAACCATGTTCCTGTTCAAGAGTCCCTCATATGAGTCCGTCGGTTCAAACGAAAGGTTGCGCCACGACCTTCGTGCCGTAGGCAGTGATCTGACCTATCCAATCGGCGAATTCGCCTTCTATCGTCCCCTCTGCGTTGAAGGTGACGATGACCATGTCAGCCAGGCCGCGCTTCACGTCGAAGTTCTCGACCAGCCGGTTCAACTCGTTAGCGTCGAGGTCCCATCTGACGCGACCGTCGACCACTGGCAGATCGACCTCGACGAGCACGGTTCCGGGCATCGAGACGCTGACATGCGCCCTTTCGATCACGGCGTCATCTGGTACCAGAGCCTCAAACGTCGCCGCCGTGATGGTGTTGCAGTGCCACTCGGCGGCGGGAAGCCCTTCCAAGTCGGAGCTCACATGCAGACGCCGCGAGTGTTCATCGACCGCGATGAACGTATAGGACGTGCCGTCAGGCGAAAGGACCCCACCGGTCGGATACGGCTCTTCGACCTTGCCTGCACTGGTCATGCCGTCGTGCATCACCGTCACGTCCACGGTCCACAGTCCCGGTTCGTCTATGACGAAGTCGTCAGCCGCCTGGTAGAAGAAGCCGACCGCGTTCGCACGGCCCTCGAACTGACGCTCGACCCCCGACGGTGCCGTGATCGTGTAGCTGACCAGGCTCGGGAGCGTGGGCATCAGAGGTCCCGCCATCTGGAACACCTCGCCGACGTTCATGATCGTGCCGGGCCGCACGCCGAGCGGCGTGAAAAACATATCGATCTCGCGCTCATGCAGTGTGAAGAGAGGCCCGCCGTTCGGTCCGCCGGAGGCTCCCTGGAACGGCGGGAATACTCGAACTCCCAGCGGATCGCCGTCGGGAGTCAGGACCCAGCTGGAGCCGTAGATCGCGTACGTCGCCTCACCCTGAACCCGGTCATGAATCACCGCCGCGCCGTATAGGAACTTGAAATCTCCGGGCAGGTCGCCTTCTGGACCAACACCGGACTGGAGATAGTACGGGTCATCGAACCGCCAGTACGATTCACTCACGTCCGACCCATGGAGCATCTCCCGGACTCGGACGTCGGGGCGTTGGGCCGCGCTGTACATATATGCCCAGAGCCCAATCTCGTCCGATTGCATCCCGATGAGGCCGGATTCGCCGTCCGCATAAGTGACCAACGGCATCTGTCCGATCGTAATTTGCTCCTCGACGGAGAGGCCGTCGATGAGAGGGCTGCCGAAGTGACGGAACTGGTCCGCTGCCTCTTTCGCCAGACGAGACGTGCCATCAACGATCTGAGCGCTGCCCCTGAGACTCACTGCATCTTCGCCGCCGCGGTTGCCGGTGCCACCCCACTGGACGTCACCGTTGGCGTACGGGGGCCACATGAGCCCTTCGTCCGTAATCTTGTAACCCGAGTCGACGCCATACATGCCGATTGGGGGGTCGTAGTCGGGTCGGAAGAACCACTGGCCCTGCAGACCGATCCCACGTCTGCCGCGAGCCCGGATCTCCTGAACGGTCGAGGCCACCACGCTGCCCGTCCGGAGCCTTCCGACCCACAGGTCTCCGTCCGGTTCCTGATAGCGAGCCTCGACGTCAACTCGGAACTCGCCCGCCGAATCGAAGGACAGCCCCTCGCCAGCTCCGTCCCAGCGCCCGGATTCGTTCGCAACGCCACCAAACTCCCGCACTTCGCGCGTCCCATCTGCCTGAACGTGAAGCACCGAATACTCAACGGTCGCCGGGACCGTTGGCCAGACCTGCAGTGACAGCGGCACGTCGTCCCCAACCTCGAATGGCGTGGCGGGGAGGAAGCCCATCCCGAGTTTCAACGGTCTACCCACCGTCGCCCGGTAGTCGCCAGCAAGGTCGAACCGTCGCCCGTCAAAATCGGTCACGGCTCCGCTCAATTTGATCAGATAGTCCCCGTCCATCGGGAATTCATAGGTGAACTCGTTTCCGCTGGCACCTGCCTGGACCAGGCCCGAGAGATGCCCTCCCGTCGCGATAGCGGTCGAGTAACAATCCGGGGGTGTCGGCACACGGAACGCCAGATGAGACAACGGGGCCGGTCCGAGCCGGTCTTCGCCGCCGTCCGGGCGGGTGACGTCGATCATCAACTCACTCTTGGAATAATCCAAGGACACTGGCACGACCGCGGGTGGGCTCCGGTCGATTGCGCCGAACATCGGAAAGTACGGTGCCAGGCTGTAACTCCACGGTCGGTTATCGACGTCAGCCCGGGGGATCACGGGGTCGTGGCGGGCGACGATCCTCGGACTGATGTCGAACCACTCCGCCTGCTGGATCGGCCTGATCCCACCACGAGCGCCCTCATCGATAACGTCTGCGAACAATGTCGTCGCAAGTCGCGGAGGGTTCACCACGCCTATCTCGAAATTGCCGATCGGCGCCTCGCAGCACAGTCCCACACGGGCGAACTCCTCCCTCGCGAAGAAGATTTCCGTTGTCTGGAGATCGGCCGTGAGACGGTACAGGCCGGCGCTCCATGCGCTCGGTATCGTCACCTGCCCGACGATATCTGCGACCCACGTCTCGCCCTCGAGCCGCCATATGACGTCCAGGGGCCCGCTCACGCTTCGCATTTCCTTGTGCGCCAGGATCGATCGCTCGATCGGCAGTCCTGTCGGGGTCAAGAATGACGAGACGTACTCCGCCCCATACCCAACCTGCCGCCCGTTCGAGTCGGTCAGCATCAGCGCCATCACATGAAGGATGGTGTCGGTGGGTTTGCTATTCGCGGAATATGGGAGCCTCACCTGCCCATCGAAGGCGACAGGCTCGTTTCTGCGGATCTCGGCTAGGTCCAGCGAGGTGATCAGGACCCACGGCAATGAGTCGGTCGCGTCCATCCTGCCGGCGCCGATCGTGCCCGTTCGACCGGACCCGGAATCTGAGCCAACCGCGATCAAGACCCCCGTCCCTTCGTCCTTGTACCCGGTCCGGATGAAGACGTGGCTTTCGGGCAGCGCATCTACCTGGACCTCGAATGCGCCCTGGGAATCGGACTCCACTCGCTCGAGCGCGCCGAGTTGCTGGTCGAAAACGATAACTGCCTCTTCGGGCGGCACCGCACCGGCGACGCCGGTCACCGTCGCACGGCCGATGATGTCCCCGGGTTCGAAGGAGACCTCTATCCGGCCGGCGTCGGGAAGGCTGATCTCGTGCGAAGCCCACTCTGGCCCCAGGAGGGCTGCCAAGGGACTGATTTCTTCGGCCGCCGTAGTCGTCGGCGTCGCCGCGGCAGTTGGAGCCGGTCCGCTACCTGCCGGCTCGGTGTCAGCAACCTCCGATCCGTTGCAAGCGACTGCCACCCACGCCAACCCGGCGATTGTCGCTACGACCCGCGACCACCCGTTCATCGCAGTGACCTATTCAGGTCGGGGGCGACCGGACCCGAACGAACCGGCGATCTCTCGGGAGCTGGAAAGATCGGACCGTTCGCAACACATCCGCGAAGCATGGGAGAAGAAGGCAGTCGGCCATAGACCCGAATGAGGTCTAATACCGACCCATTTGGATCACCTCCAGATAGAAGCGATGCTTGCAGACGTGTCAATGAGTGTTGCCGGTACCCGATTTGTGGAGCACCGCGACGGCCTCCACTCACGAGTGAACGTCGAGCTTGGCGAGCACGCCCTTCACGTAGTTTCGAATAGTGTTCTGGCTCAGCGCCAGATCCGTTGCCATCTGCTCCGTCGTCATACCTTTGCCCAGGCACCGGAGCACGTCACTCTCCCGCAGAGTGAGGCCATCGAAAGCCGCGGGAGGGTTCATCCACGCGTGCGGGGAACCCGCTCGAGGATACGGCTCCCCCGTTTGGACGCTCCCTGCGATCTTTGACAGAAGCTGCAAAGCATCCATCATGTCGGTCACGATCTCGGCAACATGCAGCAACAGAAAAGAGGAGTCTCCCGTGTCCAGCACCGTGTAGGTGCACGACAACCACTCATCGGTATGCTCGGTCGAACGGATCCTGAAGCGGGAGGCGATGGGGCAGACCCCCGCCTGGGCGTCTAGCTGTGGGAGACAGTCCCTCCGGCAGAGGCGCTTCCCTTGCGGATCGGAGGCTTTGAGGAAATCAATGCACGGCTGCCCAATAGCCTCGTCGGAACGCACGCCGACATACCGCGCCCAGGCCGGATTGCAGTAAACGATTCGCTGGTCCTGGTCCACTGCCCAGGCCAGGTTGGGAGAAGCATCCAGTCTTTGAAGTACATCAGCGACTCGCGTCGTAGCGCCGAGTTGGCCGAAATCGACTGATTCTTGTGACAGCACCTTCGCACCTCCTCGGCCGCTCCTCGCATTTCCGGAGTTCAGCTGACTTGCATTCGTTGGAACGAGGCGGCTCAGTCGCCGGGCCAAACCTTGTCGTCGCTAGTTTTGTCAGAACCTCTGTTACTTAGAGTAATACCGATGTTGGGGTAGCGGCGATACATCGTTTCCAGCTAAGCGAGCCCCGATTGTCGTCAACGTCTCGTTGCACGGGTTGCACAAACAGCTTGCGAGGGCCCCGGTGAAAGGGGAAAGGGCTATTCCGCAGTCGTCATCGGGGACCAATGAACAGCACGCGATGATCAGGTATCGACGTTCGGTGGCGCTTACTCGCGGCGATCGGAGAGCCTTTTGCCGCTCTCGATATCGACCGCAATGGTACCCCCGCCGGGACTCGAACCCGGGCTTCCAGCTCCGGAGGCTGGCGCTCTATCCACTGAGCTACGGGGGCGCATCAACGGCTCCGCGAATCGATGATAGCGACCGTGGTTTGCAGGAAACGGGCTTGTCCGACCCACGTCGAGGCCGCAGTCGTCGCTACTGGTCTCGTCGTAGGCCCGGAACGGGATTCCGAAACGCCGGCACCAGGAATATGGGCGCGATGAAGGTCGTTCCGATCGTCATCAACACAGCCACCCCGAATAGCGACTCGCCGATGATCCCCTCGGATACGCCGATCCCAGCCACGATCAATCCCACCTCGCCACGTGGGGCCATCCCGACGCCGACCCGCCAGGCGCCCATCCGCGTGAATCCCGCGACCAATGCCGGCAGGCCCGCGCCGATCACCTTGCCAATCAACGCCAGTACTAATACCACCAACCCGAAGCCGATCGCATCCATCATCGCCGGGACATCGACCAGCATCCCCATCACCACGAAGAAGATTGGGACCAGCGCGTGGTATAGACCTTGAAGTGGCTCCTCCAGCCGGCGACGAAGGTCCGTCTGCGAGAGAGCCAACCCGATCGAGTACGCGCCGATGATCATCGCCAGCCCGAAGAACTCGGCGATTGCTGCGGCGATCAATGCGAGCGCGAAGGCTATGGCCAGCGTCGCGCCTTCCACGTTCAGACGGCCCATCCCCGCGGCGATGTAGCGGGACAGCAACAATCCACCGCCAGTGAGAACGATCCAGAACCCCAGCGCCTTGGCGCCCACGAATGCCACGTCGGAAAGTTCGACGCTTGCGCCAACGCCGATTCCGGCGACGATCGTCAGCAATAGGATCCCCAACACATCGTCCACGACCGCAGCGCCCAGGATGGTCACACCCTCCGGCGAATCGAGCCGGCGCAGGTCGTCCAAAACCCGGGCGGTGATTCCAACCGATGTCGCCGTCATGATAGTGCCCACGAACAGCGCCGGCGGGTCCAGGAACCCTTCGGCGAACCCGAAAGCGACGGTGATCAGGTCCCCGAATAGGAAGGGCAGTACGACGCCTCCGACCGCGACGAGTCCGGCTTGAGGCGCGAATCGCAGAAAACTCTTGAGATCGGTGTGCAGACCCGTCTCGAAGAGGAGCACGATCGCCGCTATTTGCCCCACCGCGAACAACTCGACAGAAACTGGTATCAGCGGGTTCCCGCCGTCCTCGGTCCCGTGTATCGGGAAGATCGGATCGAAACCGGCGATGTGGAATCCACCCAGCGCAAGCGGGCCGATGATTACGCCGGCCAGCAGCTCCCCGAGCACTGCGGGCTGCTTCAAGACTCGCTCGAAGACTTCGCCCATCAGCTTCGCTGCGATCAGGATGATTCCCAGTTGCAGCGCGAGATGCGCGACCTGTTCCGGTAGCGATTCGCTCAAGAGGTCACTCCAAGGGGGGCAAAACTTGGGCTAGATTACATGACGGATGGAGGCCGCCCTGAACATGACGTCCCGATCTTCGCGCGGACTGACCGCTCGGACCCGCCGCGGGATGTATGCCCAGCGCGCCGCACGGCGCGCCCTGGAGGAATCGGGCCTTCAGGTGATCGAAGAAAACTATCGGTGCCGCTGGGGAGAGTTGGACATCGTGGCTCTGCAGCCCGGCACGCTCGTCTTCGTCGAAGTTCGCAGCCACACGGTTGGATCGTTTGGCACCCCGGAGGAGTCGATCACGCCGAAGAAGGCGGCACGGCTCCGCCTCCTCGCCGACCATTACCGGTCGGCGCGTGCCCATCTCGATCTCCCCGGATCCACCAGGATTGACGTCGTCGCCGTCGACCTGGATCGGCGCGGCGGAGTAGCTGACCTCCGCGTCGTTGAGAACGCGGTCGAGGACGGGTAAACCGTCCGGAAGCCGCTGCTACGCTGCGCGGATGTCCATTGAGCCATCGCTTCTCGCCATCGGGCTGGTCACGCTGCTGCTCGCCGGAGTCGTCCAGGGGCTGACAGGGTTCGGGTTCGCGCTGGTGTGCGTCCCGGTGCTGGCGCTGTTCATCTCGCCCAAAACAATCGCGCCGATGATCGTGATCTATGGCGTCATGACGAACATCATCATCTTGTATCACGCCCGACGGTTCGCGGAACCGAGGCGGATTTGGCCACTGGCGGTCGCAGGAATGATCGGTGTTCCTATCGGGGCGAGACTGCTCGTCGTCTTGAGTCCGGATGACCTCCGGATGCTGATCGGGGTCACGGTCACCCTCGCCGCGTTGTTGATGGCGGTCGGCATCCGGTTCCACATCAAACGAGAACGGTTGGCGTTCGCGCCAGTCGGGCTCGCAAGCGGCATCTTAAGTGGGAGCATCGCCATCGGGGGGCCCCCTGTGATCCTGTTCTTCACGAACCAGGGGATACGCCGCGAGGTCTTTCGGGCGAACGTCACGATCTTCTTCGCGGGCATCAGCGTCACCGCAATCATCTCGTTCGCAGCCGCGGGCCTATTCACGGCCGAGGCTGTCGGATACGCCGCCTGGTTCCTCCCAGGGCTCTTGATCGGCGTCCTCGTTGGGAACCAATATACGAACCACCTGCCGGAAGGCCTCTTTCGCGCGATCGCGCTGACCGTCGTCGCCGTGAGTGGGATCCTGTCGATCCTCAACGGCGCCGGGCTGATCTAGAACCCATTCCGTCGACCCGATCCCGACCGCCTTCCAGCACCTGGTTTGATAACTGGCGTCTAGACCAGGGGCCAGTTTTACTCCCACTGGAATACGTATAGAGCCGGTATAGAGTCGGTGTATGCGAGGCGACAAAGTGTCAACGGAATCATCCCAAAGACCCATTGACGCAGGCGGTTGGGCAAGGTGTCTCCCCGGGCACTCCTTCCACCGCAAGGCCCCACAGGACCACACACAAACCTACGAGGCCACAGTCGCCACTTTCGAAGAGGGTTGGAGACGATGAACATGAGTAGACGAAGAGGAAAGCTGATCAAGGGTTTTGGCTCGCTGTTGGCCGTCTTGGTCATCGGCGGTTCCATCGCCTTGATGGCTGCCGTCGCCGGAACCGGCAGCGGTTACCACCAGACGGAATACACGCAGTACTCCTATAACCCACCTCCGGTGGTGGATTTCGGTAGCGGTCCGATGGCCCAACACCAGAGCCAGAATTCCGATGTCGATATCAACGTGGACGTGGATAACGTCGTTCAGTTGATCGTCAAACAGCTGTGCCCGGTCGATTGCCCGGAGCTCCAGCGCATTCCCGAAGGCCTGTTC
>CAZIBZ010000174.1:0-4947 GCA_964537445.1 uncultured Dehalococcoidia bacterium
GCACGAGGGAGACCATGCGCTCGGCCTGGTGCGTGTTGACCTGGAAGAAAGACGCGGCGGAAACCCGAAACGGCACCCCGGCCAGTTGTTCGTCATGACCGGTTTGTCCGGTCTCGAACTCGCCCGCGTCTGCGGGCTCCAGCTTTGGATGAATCAGATAACTCGACGTGTTGGTCCCAACCCGCACACCGAGCTGCCGGGCCGCCTTCCCGAGCTTTCCATCGAGGCTCGATCGAACCTCGTTGATCCGCGGGTCCATGATGTGGCACTCGTCCACCGGTTCGAACCGATGTGTGAACCAATGAGTGAACCCGGTCGAGCCCTCACGTCGGGCCGTGAACCTAGCGTGGTTCCGGTAGTTCCAGGGCGACGCGGCGCCAACCATCGGGGAGACCGGCGCGTTCACGAACCCACCGAGCCGGCGCATCTGGTCGCGGACGGTCCGGGTCTTCAGCTCGGTCTGCGCCCCGTAGTCCATGTGTTGGAGTTGACATCCACCACAAACGCCGAATTGAGCACACCTCGGTTCGACGCGGTCCGCTGACGAGTCGAGCACCTCGACCACCTCGCCGACGATCCCAATGTCAGTCTCTTCCCGGACTTCGACCATAACCGTTTCTCCGGGTATCCCGAAGGCGGCCACGATTCGGTCCCCGTTGTCAACTTGCCCGATCGCCGCGCCGAACTCGTCCATGCCGGTGAGCGTCACCTGCACGTGCGTCGAGATACTCTCGTCCGCCCGACCGGAGCGGGGAGGAAACCGGCGGTGTTTCTTCCGAGAGGCCTTCATCGCAGTCTCGTCGGTAGCGTACCCAAATAGGACAGATCATCGATCGATCCGTGGTGGCCCGAACCGTCGGCAGGATGCCATGTATGCTATCGAAGCATAAAACGATTCCGACCGACCCTCGATCCCAGGTTTGACCATGGCAACTCCCACATCAGATCGATCGCAACTCGTCCGAGACGCGATGGACCGCCGCGCGCTCCGTGGCGTGGTGCTGGGCCGAATCGCGTATGGCTACGAACCGGCGGGAGACGGCTCGCTCCGGACGATCCCGCAAGAGGCCACAGTCGTCCGTCGGATCTTCGCACTCGCATCCGAGGGCAAGGGGGTCCGGGCGATCGTGAAGGATCTGAACGCCAGTGGTCCCCAAACGCGTCGAGGACGCCCGTGGAGCATGGTCACGATCCGCGACATGCTCCGAAATCGCACCTACACGGGTACCTACCAACGCTTCTCGTCGAGAGTTACGGGAAACCACGAAGCCCTCGTGTCTCCATCCGAGTTCGCGTTGATCCAGAAACAGATGGATGAGCGAGCGGCGAAGTCCGGGAACTCGAAGGGCAAGCCGTTCCTGCTCTCTGGGCTCGTGATATGTGGCGCGTGTGGCAGCCATATGATCGGGGTGACTCGCCATCGGTCCTGGAACCGGAAGGACGGGACCACCGGCGACCGCACCTACCGCTACTACCAGTGTGAGGGCGCGACCAACCAGGGCCGTTGTTCATCACGCGGGCACCCGTCCGTGGCGCTCGACGCCATGGTCCTCACGACCCTTCGCGCCGGATCCTCCACCCGCGGACGGACCCGTCTCTCGGTGGAAGCGTCGCTCGACCGCGCTGCCGATGATGAGAAAAGGATGAGAACACTGCAGAAAACGGTCCGGGATTCGGTTGAGTCCGTGACCGTTTCCCAGGATGTTGATGTCCCGGCCACGGTTTCTCTGAAAGAATCTAACGAGTGACGCGTACCTTCAACCTCAGTACCGAGTACGAAACGGCGCGGCGAAAGCTGGCCGACTGGGCCAGATCAAGCGGGTACGACTCAACAGAGCGGCGGCTCCAATATGGAGTGAGTGTCAAGATCGGGACCCCGGCGGGCGAGCGGTCGGTTGCCTTGTATCACTCGACGAAACGGGCCGGATCACGTCTGGTTCTCGAGCAGCCCGAGATCGAGCAAGCTGGTGATCTGGTCGAGGCGATGGGAGCCTCGCTCAGCGAAACCAAATCAGCCGCAATGGCGCCGACTTCGCAGTCGTCGAGCGGCGTCCCGGCAGCACATATCGGCGCGGACGAGTCTGGCAAAGGCGACTACTTCGGACCCCTGGTCGCATGCGCGGCATTCGTCGGAGAGGACGCCGAACCGCGTCTGAGAGCCCTGGGAGTCCGGGATTCGAAGGAACTGTCCGACCCCGAGATGCACAATATCGCAACGCGTATCCGCGAGATCTGCGAGCACGTCGCCCTGGTCGCAATCGGGCCCGAGCGGTACAACGAGATGCATCACCCGAAGCGGATGAACGCGAATTCAATGCTGCGCTGGGCTCACGGAGAGGCGATCTCCGACGTCATTGCTCAACGCGAATCGACCGGGACTTCCACGCAGGGACTGACCGTGCTGATCGACCAATTCACAAAGACCGAAAGCCTGATGCTCGCCGAGCAACGTCAGCGAGGATGGGAACTCCGGCTGGTCCAGATGCATCGCGCGGAGTCAGACGTTGCGGTCGCGGCCGCGTCTATTCTGGCTCGCGTGGAATTCATAGAAAGGCTCGATCGACTTTCAAGGACCGCCGGTGTCCGGTTGCCGAAGGGAGCGGGTCCGATCGTCGACACGGCGGCCCGCGAACTCGTCCGCCAACAAGGCCCCGATGCCCTGAACCGCTACGCGAAACGCCATTTCAAGAACACGACCCGCGTACTGCAATCGACGCTCGCGGGCTGAAGGGAACCATCGATGAAGATTGGCCTCGTCTCAGATACTCATATACCCGACGCCGGGACCGAGCTGCCGGAACAGCTCTTCGACGCATTTTCCGACGCTGGGATCGAAATGATTCTCCATGGTGGGGACATCTACAACCCCGAATGCCTCGATTGGCTGGAACGTATCGCTCCGGTCCGCTCATGCGAGGGGAACGGCGACTTCTTCCGGAAGATCAAGGACCGCCGGATCGAGCGAGCGCCGGTGCTGGAGATCGAAGGGTTCAAGGTCGGGATCACGCACGGTCTGGCCATCCCGGAGATGCCACCGGTCCGTACCATCGAGTCGGTCATGGACCATGAATTCGACGGCCCGGTGGATGTCATCGTCTTCGGTGATACGCACACGGAAGAGGTCCTGACGCTGAAGGGGGTCTTCATGGTCAACCCCGGGAGCCCGACGCTCCCACACAATCTGGACCACATTATCGGCACGGTCGGAATCATGGAACTCAACCGGGGCGAGACGCCAACCGCGCGGATCATCCACCTCGAAACGATGACCGATTTGGACATGGAGAACCCGGTCAAATGGTGGTCGGTCCGGTAGCCCGATCGGGCGGCGACGGCCGGCCGGTTTCCTTGACCCGCAGATATGGCGCGCATACACTGGCTGTTCGAGTCTTCCGTTTGGAGTTCCACCATTTTCTACGCAGTTATCCAGAGTGGCGGTAAGCAATACCGCGTTGAGCCAGGCCAGACACTGGCCGTTGAGAAACTTCCTCTCGACGTAGGCGATCGGGTTGAGTTTGATGACGTATTGCTCGTCGCGGACGACGACAACGTGAGCGTGGGTCGCCCGACCGTCGACGGCGCCCGGGTGATCGCCGAAGTCACGGCTCAGACGAAAGACAAGAAGATCATCGTCTTCAAGTACAAGTCGAAGACACGGTACCGGCGAAAGAACGGCCACCGTCAGCCGGTCACCGAGTTGGCCATCCGTCAAATCCTTACTGACTAGTCTCAGTATCACTGAGGAGAATTCAAGTCCAATGGCACACAAGAAGGGCGGCGGCACCACCCGGAACGGCCGCGACAGCAAGGGCCAGCGGCTCGGGGTCAAGCGTTCTGACGGTCAAATCGTGACCGCCGGCAGCATCATCGTTCGCCAGCGCGGAACGAAGATCCTGGACGGGAACAACGTCGGCAGGGGCCGCGACTTTACGCTGTACGCCAAAGTCGACGGCCAGGTGAGGTTCGAACACCAGACTCAAGCCAAGAAACGTGTGAGCGTCTACCCCGTCTCGGACGGCGAGTAGGTCTCCAACCACCCCGAGAAGGCAATCCGATGAAACCTGAAGTCCACCCGGAATACATGGAGACGAAGATTGTCTGCGCCTGCGGGAATACCTGGACGACCGGGTCAACCGTCCCCGAGATCCACATCGAGGTCTGCAATCAATGCCACCCGTTCTTCACGGGTGAGCAGCGGATCGTAGACACCCTGGGCCGCGTCGAGCGATTGCGGAAGAGGTACGCGGGTGGCGCGCCGGCGCCCGAAGCGGAACCGGTTGCAGTCGCGGCCGGAGAATCCGAAGCGGATTCGGACTCCGACGACAGTAGCGACGGCGACGACGAGTAGCGACCTCTGACGGTCTTCGCCCCTGATGGCCGCCGCGTGATTGCCGGCGCGATCGATCAGTCGTTGAAAGAGCGGGATCCCGCGTGAGCACAGGCCCGCAGCCATCTTCGCTGACCTACGGTGGGCAGGCGCTCATCGAGGGCGTGATGATTCGCGGGCAGACCTGCGTGAGCGTCGCGGTCCGGCGCCCGAACGGTGAGATAATCGTCGTCACGGACCCGTTGCGATGGGCTTGGGCGCAGAAGATCCGCCGTTTCCCGCTACTGCGTGGATTCGTTGTCCTCGCGGAGATGCTCACGATCGGCACTCGATCGCTGATGTTCTCGGCGAAGATCTCTGCCGAGGATGAAGACGCCGCTGACGGCAACCAAGAGGAAGAGCAAGGCAGCGTACTCGGCTCCGTCGCCGTCGGAAGTACCCTCGTCTTCAGCATCCTCATGGCGGTTGGGCTGTTCTTCGCCCTGCCGGTCGTAGCCACGCATTTTGTCGACCAATTCCTCAACTCGGCGGTACTCAGCAACATCGCCGAGGGCGTATTCCGGCTGGCCATCTTCGTCGCGTACATCGGCGGGATCGGGTTGCTCCCGGACATCCGCAGG
>CAZIBZ010000175.1:0-2578 GCA_964537445.1 uncultured Dehalococcoidia bacterium
CGAACCCGAACCCGAACCCGAGCTTCTGCGCGAGGCCACTTGAGATGCTACGAGGCACTCCGTCGGCTGAACGACGACGCAAATCCGTGGGACGTGGCGTACTCCAGAACCCATCGGGGGACGGGTTCGGGTTCGGGTTCAGAATCGTTCGGCACGCGTTGTGCACCGGGAAGTGCGGAAGAATCTAACAGAAGGAAAGTAGAGTAGGAAGGAACGGGCCCAAGAGGAGCTCGCCCCTTCCCCTCGTCGTACCGGACGTGCAGATTTCCCGCATCCGGCGCTCCCGGCTGCTTCACCGCAGGCATTCGCGAGGAAGTCGAGCGTTCCGTTCATAGGTATACAAGCCCCATGTCCCGGAGATGCTCATACAGCGAGCGGTCTTTCGGAGAGCGATAGCGCCGCTGACTTCGACGTTTCAGGTGATGACAGAGCCGCCCCCGTACGCAGTGGTTCACGTCGCGAAAAGCCATTCTCGGGTAGCCGAAAGCAAAGTAGTTCGCCCAGCCCTTCAGGTGCCGATTCAAATCCCGAATGACGGCGGGTATCGGCTTGAAGCACTTGGACTTGTCTGTCATGGCTCGGAGCTTGTCGCGCTCACGCGCCAGGGCCTTCTTGGACGGACAAATGTTGAGGTACTTATGACCGCGACCGTGAAGGTCGTCATAGTACCTGAACGTGAAGCCCAGGAAGTCCAGACAGCCACCTTGCGTAAGGTTCACCGTGCTGGTTTTCTCACGATTGATCACCAGACCCAGGCGTCCTTCGATGCTCGACTCGACAAATTTCCGCAACCCCGGGCCCTGGTAACGCGCCATGACCACGAAGTCATCGGCGTACCGCACCAGGCGAGCGTTCGCCCAGTAGCGGGGACCCTTACAGGCATTGAACAGCTTATCGAACCAGTGTAGAAACGAGTTCGCAAGAAGCGGCGAAATCACGCCGCCCTGTGGTGTACCCTGGCGCGGACGGGTTGCCTTCGGCTTACCGTCCTCGTCAGTCTCGACCACCGGTGTTCGCAGCCACATGCGAATCAGCCTCAACACCGAACGGTCGGCGATGCGCGCCGCCAGTCCGGCGATCAGCTTGTCATGTGGAATCGTATCGAAATAGCCTTTCAGGTCCGCGTCATATACCTCCGTGAAGCCCGCTTTGGCATGGTCACGGATAGCCTCCAGGGCCTGGTGGGCCGACCGGCCGGGACGGAACCCGAACGAGCAGTCCAGGAAGTCCGCCTCGAAGATCGGCTCCAGGATCAGGAGCGTTGCCATCTGGACCACTCGGTCGCGAACCGTCGGGATACCCAAGGGGCGAAGACGCCCGTCGGGCTTCGGTATGTAGACGCGGCGTACCGCCTTTGGCTTGTAGGTCTTCTTACGCAGGGCCTCTTCGATTTCGTCAAGGAACTGCTTCGGACCGCCCTCCGAGTTGACGATCTGGTGAATCGTAACCCTGTCAATCCCAGGAGCGCCCTTGTTGCGGCGCACCTGTTCCCATGCAGCTTCCAGCGTGTCACGTCGGTAGATCCGGTCGTACAACGCGTAGAACCGGAACTCTGGCTCTCGCTTGGCCTTTTGGTAGAGCTTCTGTCTCAGAAGAGAGAGTTTCGGTGGCAGTTTCCCGCGTTTCCCGATTTCGGGTGGAACGTCAGGATTCACTGTTGCCTTGTCCGTAATCGAACCTTTGCGATTCAAGCGGCACTCCCCTCCTCTTACGTTGGCATGCAACCGGTAGGGCCCCTTTGCTCCACGGGCGTTACCCCGCTTCCCAGCTCCTATTGGCCCCGCCGACTCCCGAACACGCAGCGCAATGCTTATGTTTTCGCACGCGCATTGGGTTCCACCCACGTGTCGGGGATCCCAGGTTCCTCGATCAGTCTTTCGACGCGCGCCGTCCCCAATCACCCCGGCGGGCCCGGTGGCTGCATACGCTCGTTCTTCACCACCGGCGACGGGCTTCACACACCTTCGGAAGGTTGACCGCCACAGCACTGGTTTCACGAGGCCGAATCGGGTTCACTTGCGTTACGGCTCACGTCTTCGCCTTCGAAGGCTTCGACACCCGGATTACTCCGTGACCGGCATTTCCTCCGGCCAGGTGCCGCTCCGTCGGCTACATGTCGTACGAGCAATTCACATGGCAGACTCCTTTCAATCTGCAAGACTGACCAGACTTGGCCTGGCGCACCAAAGATAACGAAGACAAGACTGCGGAGACCTTCTCAGCAACTCCCTATTGCTACCTTCCCCTTCTTCCTTCGTTAACTTCGTTTCCTTCTGTTAGATACTTTCGTCTGCGCCCGATGCACAACGCGTGGCGAACACTACTGATCCGGTCACGGAACCCGGTCCCGCTCCCAGTCACGGAACCCGGGTGAGGGATTCGGTCTCAGAGTCTCCGTTACGGTCGGCCAAACGGAGTAGCAAGCGCCGTGCCGAACGTTTCTGGTTCGGGTTCGGGAACGACAAGAGAAAATCGCCTGAAGGCGATGTTCTCTTCTGAGCCCGTGGTTACTCGTCGCCGGCGACGCCTGCACAAGCCGGCAGCATGTCGCAGGTCGGGTCGACTCCTCCGGCGCTCC
>CAZIBZ010000176.1:0-4058 GCA_964537445.1 uncultured Dehalococcoidia bacterium
GATCTTGACGTTTCCTAGCTTGCCGCGCGAGGTAGGCGATCATCCCAGCCACTTCTTCTAACTCCATCCGTCCCTCGTCCAGAATTTCACTCAATATGCTTCTTCGTTCTCGTCGGGTGCGGCGGCGATTACGGTCCATGATTGAATACCCGGATCGACGCAATTGAGATGTTTCCCCATAGTCTCGGTCGATACCTCCCGTCCCCTCGGTTTCGACTGGAGTGGCCTCGGTGGAGGGCCACCGAAACGACATCCCGGGCTGACCTTCCAGAGACTTCGCGTGCTGAAGGCCTGGGTGCCATTTCAAGACCCCGTCTAACAGATTGTGAAGCTCTTCTTCCCACCACCAGTCGAACCCGAACACGAGATCCACGAAGCCTTCTTGAGGAAGGAAAGCCGCGTCGCCGCCCATCTCCGCGACGTAGCGTTCGATCTGTTCTTCGTTGTAATCGTCACCTCCCACGATCATGAATGCTGTATTCGCATCCCGGTACGAGTCGGGAACACCTGCATCTAAGTCCGCCGCCGTGGTGGTTTCCGGAACCAAACTTATGAGATCGCTTATCCGGTACGGGTCAACACCGGTGAACCACAGCGTTTTGCCGGATACCTTTTTCATGTTGTCGAACAATGTTGGTGTGAACTGTGCCGCGTAGCGCATCACCCTGGCAGCTTCCCCGTATTCCACGTCAGATCTTTCGGTCATGGGCACCTTCTTTCGTGAGTCGTGTGGGTACGTTGATGAATGTAATTATGGTAACTATTCGCGTTTCGATTGCCTCTCTTTTTCGGTGTAGAAACCCTCTGTGGTGTCGGCGGGATTTCTGCGGAGGTGCCGTCGCATCGCTCCGAACTTCACGTTCATGGCCCTACCAGGATCCCGTTGGGCGTACGAAGCCGTGTTCTCGCCCGGGATCCCGATTGCCCGCCCGACGGTCCACGCGTCCTGGTCTGCGCCCATGTAGGCGAATGTCCAACCTTCGGCCTGTTTCGATGTGATGAGATCGAAAATCATCTCCCGTGTGTACTCCCTCGATGCGTTCTCGAACCCATCGGTGAAGATGTCGCAGACCACTGTTGGTTTCGGCTCGAGTCCCGCCAAGTACCGTTCTGTGCTCCGAACGGACCCAGCAATCGCGTCGTAAAGGGGCGTGGCCGCAATCGGGCGGTACGTCTGGTGCGTGAGAGGTACGACATCATTGATGCCAACCCCAACGTCGACAATCTCTACGCGTCGAGAATTGAATTTGGTCAGAGTGAAGGTGATCGGGTCTCCCTCGCCCCGCAGCCCCGCGACATACTCGTTAAAGGCGCTAATGGTTGCGTCCCGAACGCTCCCCATCGAACCCGTCTCGTCCAAAATGAAGTTGATGTGCGTCGGTGTTCCTATCGTCATGTAGTTTCTCCTCTGTAGCTTTTTTCGAACCCTGGGTCATCGCAGCCCAAGCCGGCGGTAGGAATCCTCCTTTCCTCTAGCGAACGGTGGAAACGTCGGCCCCTAAATGATGTGCGCCGGATAGCAGCGGCCTGTCAACAGCGCCGCAGCTAGGCCAGCCTCATCTCTTACTCCGCTTTGCTCCGTAGGAGCCGCGCGCGGGGCCCAGCGCGGCCCGGTGCGCCCGCGCGTGAGGCCTAGGTTTTTGGGCGAAGTTGCCCGCAATCAGGACCGAATCTCGAGCAGCTGGCCGGTGGGTTTGGTCCGCCGGTGAACGGGGACCCATGTTGGCTCAACCGTGCAGTTATTCTATGAAATCGCCATGTAGTTGTCCATTTATGGACCGTATTCATCACTCACGAACCGCGTGGACTCGTACTCCGCGAGATTCCGATAGGTTGACGAAAAAAACATTACGGTCGCTATGCTGTTGGCCGTTGCAAACCCGGTGACCCGAACTCAGTTTCCGTCACTCATTCCCCATTCGAACCCCATCGCGGCGATCCGATCGATCAAGGGGGCACTGTTAGTCAAGGTTCGAATCCTTGTTCCCCAGCCAATCTCTTGAATGGGAAACCGCCCGTGGTCAGGGCTCAGGCGCTGAGAAGATCTTCGACCCGTGCTTCCACTTCCTTATGATCGAGGCATTTCCGGTTCCGTTGCATCTGCTCGACCTTCGTGAACGGCAGACGGAATGACGGATCGGAGCCGTTGAGACACCGGGAGCGCTGGATGGAACTGAAGAACGCCGTTGCCCTAGTCACCGGGGCGAGCCGCGGTATCGGGCGCGCCGTCGCTCTGGCGCTCGCTCGCGAGGGCGCGGTCGTGGTCTGCGCAGGACGCACTCTCGAGGGACCAGCCGAGCGTGGAAGCCTGTTGGAAACCGTGAAGGGAATCGAAACGGCAGGTGGCCGAGCCCTGGCCGTGAGGAGTGATGTGACTGATCCGGTCCAAGTGCAGGCTCTCGTTGCCGAGACGGTGGAGACGTTTGGTCGCATCGACAAGGTCGTCAACAACGCCGGGTTCTACCCTCGCGCAAGAATCGCGGAGATGGACCCGGAAGTCTGGCAGGCAGCTGTAGGCATCAACTTGACCGGGGCTTTCCTGGTGTGCCGGTACGCGCTTCCCGAGATGATTCGACGAGGCGAAGGCGGAAACATCCTCAATATCAGCTCCGGCAGCGCGACTCGATATGACCGCCAACACATCGCATACAGCGTGTCGAAGGCGGGTCTCGATCGCCTGACGATCAATCTGGCCGAAGAGGTGCAGGAGCATGGAATCGCGGTCAACGCCCTGACGCCCGGTCTGGTCAAGACGGAGATGAACGGCTTCTACTCGGCGGGTGATCCTCCGGAGTCCGTGGTGCCTTCCATTCTCTGGCTCCTACGGCAGAATGCGACCGATTTCACGGGACGGATCGTCGCTCGTGGCGAATTCGACGAGGGGTGGCCGTAGACCCAAACCCCCGCTCACGGCCTAGTTCCGGTCGGACCGAGGGCCTCTATTGGATTGAGAGGTGCCGGCTCCGACTGAACCTTGGGACCCCGGTTGGACGGGCAGCGCTCCATGAATCAAGCAGTTGACGCGGAATCATCCGTTTTGCTTCCGAAGTACCAACCATTTGCCCGACGACTCGGCGGAGGGTGCCGATTAAAGTCCAGTAATCGAAGCGTACCGGGAGGTTTGAGATGAACTGGGAATGGGTGATCCTTCTGGCACTGGTCATTCTGGGTGCCGGACTTATCGCAGGCGGCGTTGTAGCGTTCCGTGGATCTCAAAGGACCGGCGTAAGAGCATTCGGCGCTTCCGCGGTGGCAATGGGTGTTGTCATGTGGGTGGTCATTGGCATGACGATTCCGGCTTCATCCTCCGGCAGCGCGCCAGAGCCCACCGTGCAGGCGACCAACTCTCAGTGAACCTCGCCTCAACACCGGAATATGGGCAAAGACGAGGGAGCGTGAGGCAATGACCAACATCCAGGTCCGGTTGCTCGCTGCTGCGATCGCGCTGGTTGCGGGTGCACTCGCGGCCAGCACGGACAACATCAACCTGAACATCGGGATCATCATCATCCTCGCGAGCGCCGCGATGTTCGTCACCGATTACGTTCGCTCCCAGAACTAGCGGAGTCGGTGATTGGGAGGGGAATCGGCGAACGGTCGCTCTCGAATCCTCCGAGAGCGGTCGCGGCGTCACACCAACTCCTGGCGCCGCCGCTCGTTAAGTTCGCTCTCGTCCGGGCACAGGCGATGGAGACGGGCCAGCCAACGAGCGACGCGTCGGCCTAGTACACGATCGACCGGGTCGATCCGCCGTCGACCGCGATGGACTGACCGGTGATGGCCGCAGCGCGGGGGGAGGCGAGGAACAAGGCGAGGTCCGCGATGTCCTCCGGGTGGATCATCCGGCCTATGGGGACCCCGGCAGCCATGCGCGTTTCTGCCTCATCGAGGGGAAGGGAGTCCCGTGCGGCGTTCGCCTCGAGCTGGGGCCGGTTGCGCTCGGTGAGCACGCCGCCGGGATGGATGACGTTCGCGGTGACGCCGTGCGGTCCGACCTCGTTGGCGATGTTCTTGGTGATGGCGACGAGACCGGAGTTGCGGACACCGGCGCTGAGGGA
>CAZIBZ010000177.1:0-9128 GCA_964537445.1 uncultured Dehalococcoidia bacterium
AAGGGGAAGCCAACCTCGGGCGTACGCGATGACCGTTGTCGCGGCGATCATCCAGATGATCGGGCTAGCAATCATCATTCAGCTCACCGGGGCGAGCCAGGTCGTGGACGGGTTGGTGATCGGTGCTCTCGCTGGATTCGCGCTCGTTGGCGCGGTCATGGCGACCCAGTACTCGTTCGAGGGGCGGCCGAACACGCTGTTCGCGATCAACGCGGGGTTCGCGGTGGTTGCATTGAGCATCAGCGGCATCGTGCTCGCGGTGTGGGAATCACCGTTCTAAGCGAAGCGGAAACGATAACGACGGCCCCCGAAACTCAGTCTCGGGGGCCGTTTTAGTTGAAGGGTGAATCGATGAGCGGATATGCGAGGTTCGCTCTGGGCCATAGTGGCGAGGGTGTTGGTTCGGTCATACTCCGCGAACGATGACTGAATTCGCTGACCCGGCGGTGGTGGTGGGCGTTGTGATCGCGGCGGCGTTCGCGGCTTCGACGCTGTCGGCGGTGACGGGGTTTGGTGGCGCGGCGATCATGCTGCCGGTGCTCGTCTGGGCGTTCGGCGTCAAGGAAGCGATCCCGCTGTTGACCGTGGTCCAGCTGTTCGGGAACGCGTCCCGAGTCTGGCTGAACCGAACCGAGCTGTCTTTCGACGTGGTCCGATGGTTCGCCTACGGCGCGGTCCCGGCCGCGATCGTGGGAGGGGTGATATTCGCGGTCGCCCCCGCTGCGGCTCTGGTCCGGCTGCTCGGGGTTTTTCTGCTGCTCACGGTCGTCTACCGGCATACGAGCTTCGGAACCGGCAGGACGATCGGGCTGCACGGGTTCACGCCAGTGGGGGCGATCGCAGCCACCCTTTCGGCGCTGACGGGCGTCGCCGGACCCTTCATGGCCCCTTTCTTCCTGGCTTATGGGCTCGTGAAAGGGGCGTACATCGGAACGGAGGCGCTGGCAACGGTCGTGTTCCACGTGACGAAGCTCGGGGTTTACGGAGGGGCCGATCTGGTCAGCTTCGAGACCCTGGGGGTCGGTCTGGCCATCGGGGTCGTGATGTTCGCGGGTTCCTGGGTCGGGAAGCGCCTACTGGACCGTGTGCCGGAAAGCTTCTTCCCCTACATCGTCGAAGGAGTGATGGTGCTTGCCGGGTTGATGTTCGTCATCCGAGGGTAGAACCGGCGACGCTCGAACGCAGGGTGGTCAGGAAGGCTTCCGCCGGTCCGGACAGGTATTTTTCGCGGCGGACGACGTAACCGTAGGTGCTAGTGCCTCCGAAGTGCTGCGGGACTTCCACCATATCGAGCGTCTCACTGTCGGTGGGGGTTATGCAGACGCCCGAGATGACGGCGACTCCGAGACCGAGGCCGACGTAGTGCTTGACGGTCTCCGTGGTCCCGACCTCGAGCGCGATGTTGTATGGGAGACCGAGACGGGCCAGCGCCTCGCGGATGTGGGTATGGGTTGAGTCGCCGTGCTCGGGGGCGATCAAGGGGAACCGATCGATGGTCTCGGGCGTCAAGAGTTCCTCCATCGCGGGCGTTCCGCTGGCGAACAGCGAGTGGCCCTTCGGCGCGACGAACTGCGCCTGGTAAGTACGCAGCGGATGGAACACGAGTGGGTCCGGCAGCGGTGTTTCGGAAACGATGCCGATGTCGGCCTCGCCGAGCCGGACGAGTCGCAGGGTCTCCTCAACCGTGCGCGTCATCAACTCAAGCCGGACGTTAGGGTTCTCCGCGGCAAAACTGCGTGCGACGCCGGGCAAAAGGTATCGGACGACCGGGTCCTGGGTCGCAACGGTGAGGGAACCCGAGAGCTGATCCGCACCGAGCTCGGCGCGATAACCATCGATCCGATCGAAGATATCGATCGCCATCTCAACGAGGCGCGAACCCGTGGAGGTAATCCGGAGGCGGCCGCCCGAGGACTCGTAGAGCTTGAGGCCCATCGCGTGTTCCAGCGTTTTTAACCGCTGCGAGACGGCGGACTCGGAAACCCCGAGTTCGACGCTGGCCCTCGTGACACTGCTGTGCTTGGCAACGGTCAAGAAGTACCGGAGCGCACGCAGATCCCAAACTTTGGAGTCACTAGAAACCATGATGAAACCCACCACCCATAAGAAAAACTTAAGAGACCATAACACGGATGCCGTTGTGGACTGCCCGCGGCGAAGGAATACTCACATGGGGGTAGATACTGTGGCCCGAATCGGCTCGACAGCATTCCGATTTTCTTCGCCCATCGGCATGTGACAGGCGCTGGAAATGGTTATGTCTGTCAATGAGATTGCGAAACCCAGCCTCGACTCCGTCGCGGTTAGACCCAACCTGGACGACTACCAGACGATGGTCGCGTCGTTCAAATGGGAAGACCTTTACGCCGAACTGGACTGGCTCCCGGGCGGAGGGCTGAACAAGGCGTATGAGTGCATCGATCGCCATGCGCTGGGGGCTCGTAGAGACAAGCTGGCGATGATCTGGGAAAGCCGGAGCGGTGCGCAGGAGCGCTACACCTTCAGCGAACTGAAGACCGAGACAGACAAGTTCGCGAACGTCCTGAAGAGCGCGGGAGTGCAGAAGGGGGACCGCGTGTTCTTCTTCATGGACCGTCTGCCGGAGCAGTACATCGCGGTTTTCGGGGCACTGAAAGCCGGAGCGATCGCCGGACCGCTTTTCTCGGCGTTCGGACCGGACCCGGTGCGAGACCGGTTGGTGGACAGCGGGGCCGTGATGCTCGTCACGTCGCCTGAGCTACGGCGGAAGATCTCCGAGGTGCTCCCGACGTTGCCCGACCTGAAGCACGTGATCATCGTGAACAAGAACGGTCAGGATCCGGACCCGCTGACCGGAGACGATCTTTCGTACGAGCATCTGATGGCCGAGGCGTCGCCCGAGTTCGAGATCGAACAGACGACGATGAACGACTACTCGGTGATGCACTACACGTCCGGTACGACAGGGGCGCCGAAGGGCGCCGTCCACCGGCACCTGGCGATCGTGCAGCAGTATGCGACCGGCAAATGGGCGTTGGACCTGCACGAGGACGATATCTACTGGTGCACGGCGGACCCCGGCTGGGTTACGGGGACGTCGTACGGGATGTTCGCCCCGTGGAGCAACGGAGCGACGCAGCTCATCTACGAGGGTGGTTTTGGCGCGAACGCCTGGTACGACCTGATCGAGCGACACAAGGTCACGGTCTGGTACACGGCTCCGACCGCAGTGCGAATGCTGATGCGGTCGGGTTCGGAACTGCCGAAGGGTCGGGACCTGTCGTCGCTACGACATATCAACAGCGTCGGTGAGCCACTGAACCCAGAGGCCGTGATCTGGGGGGTCGAGGCATTCGACCAACCGATCCATGACAACTGGTGGCAGACAGAGACCGGGGCGATCCTGATCGCGAACTACCCGTGGATGCCGGTACGACCGGGTTCGATGGGACGCCCGATTCCCGGGATCGAGGTGGGGATCCTGGATGACGATTACAACGAGGCTCCGGTCGGGGAAGAAGGGCACTTGGCGATCCGGCCAGGGTGGCCTTCGATGTTCCACGCGTACTGGAAGGCGCCGGAACGGTACAACTCCCGCTTCCTGAAGGGGTGGTACATCACGGGAGATAAGGCCCGGCGTGACGAGGACGGTTATTTCTGGTTCGTCGGGCGCGCCGACGATGTGATCAACACCGCCGGTCACCTCGTCGGGCCATTCGAGGTTGAGAGCGCCCTGATCGAGCACCCGGCGGTTGCGGAAGCGGGTGTCATCGGGAAGCCGGACCCGATCGCGATGGAAGTCGTGAAAGCGTTCGTATCGCTGAAGGAAGGGTACGAGCCAACGGAGGGACTGCGCCGGGAGATCAACCGAACGGTGCGGACCAAGCTGTCAGCGGCGGTGGCGCCCCGAGAGATCGAGTTCATCGACAGCCTCCCGAAGACGCGGAGCGGGAAGATCATGCGCCGCCTGTTGAAGGCGCGCGAGATGGGCCTGCCCGAGGGCGATACGTCGACCCTGGAGGATGACTAGCGTCGTGTCGACAGAGAGGTCCGAGTACACGGTCAACGAGGAGCGCGTCTACCACAACTTCGGTGGACGGTTCCCTGCGGTGACGCGTGGACCGGAACCGGCGGCGGCGCCGGAAACTTCCGCGGCGTCGGACCCAAAGAGAATCACGGATACGACGCTACGTGACGGCGCGCAGGACCCGCGGTTCGCTTTGTTCCCCCACGAGGCGAAGTTGCAATATTTCGACCTGCTGCATCGGCTCGACAACGGGACCGGGGTTATCGAATCCGTCGAGGTCTTCATCTACCAGAAGCGGGACGTGTGGGTGCTGGAGAAGCTCCTGGAACGCGGCTATGAGTTCCCCAAGGTGACGACCTGGACGCGGGCGCGGCCGAAGGACATCAAGCTCCTGATGGAGGTGAGCGAAGGCCGGATCCGCGAGACGGGGATGCTGGCCTCGGCCTCAGATCATCACATATTCGACAAGCTGCGGTTCCCGACGAAGACGCGCGCGATGGAGGCTTACCTGGAGTCGGTGAGAACCGCGCTGGAAAATGGCATCCGCCCCCGGATCCACCTGGAAGACGCGACTCGTGCCGATATCGATGGCTGGATGATTCCATTCATGTGTCGAACGCTCGACGAAACGGGCGGTGAGGCGCTGTTTCGGGTGTGCGACACGATCGGCTGGGGACAACCGGACCCGTACGCTGACGCCCCTTTCGGAATTCCGAAGCTGATCGAACACCTTCGGAATGAGACCGGAGCCGAGCTGGAATTCCACGGGCACAATGACTTCGGGCTGGCGACTGCTAACAGCATGGCGGCCTGGACCTACGGTGCGAAGCGGGTGAACACGACGTTCGCCGGGCTCGGAGAACGAACAGGGAACACATCGCTCGAACAGATGGTGGCCGCCTACGTTCGGCTGTACGGAGACCCGGGGTTCGACCTGGGCGTACTCGCCGAGATGGCCGACCTGATCGATCGGAACGTGGTGGGAGTGTCGGCACAGGCACCGATGATCGGGAACGGGACACCGATGACACAGGCCGGGATCCACCAGACGGGGTTGAGCCGCCAGGGGGACGCACCGGGTGGGTTCATATACCTGCCATATGACCCGGAGATGGTCGGACAACATCCTCGAGAGTTGAGCCTGGTTGGCGCTCTATCCGGTGTCGACGGATTGGTGTCGGTGCTGAACGCGGAGGTCGAACGGCAGACAGGCGTGGCAGGCGAGTACCGGGCGACCAGCAGGGTGATGAGCCGGGTGTATTCGGCGGTCCACGATGAATACGACGGCCAGTGGGACGGAAGCCGGTTCGAGGGCGCCCGGGATACTTTCCTGGAGCCCGCTGAACTGTTGACCCTGGCGCGGACCCTGGAAAAGGCGTCGCGGGACTAATCCGGTCGCGTTGGCGCCGGTGTGTCCGGTTCGACCGCGTGGATTCGGAGCCATTCCAAAAACGGCGGGGAACTCTTGTCCTCCGGCAGGTCTACCATTGGCGTCGTGACGATCGAAGGACGCGAAGACCGCACAGGGGGTGGGTGATGCCGCTGGACCCGCAGCAGAAGGCCGTACTGGATGCATTCACAGCTCTGGGGAATCCGCGCAACGAAACTCTGCCAGCCGCCGTCGCGAGGGCGAACGCGGCGCGGCGTCCGCTGGTGCCGGGGCCCGAGGTGGCAAATGTCGAGGACACAGGGTGATTCCGGGTCCGGGTGGAGGCATCCCGATCAGAATCTTCACGCCCGAGGGTGACGGACGACTGCCGATCCTGATGAATTTCCACGGCGGCGGGTGGGTGCTCGGGAGCGTGGAAGCGACCGACGAAGTGTCCCGGTACCTGGCGAACGGAGCCGGGTGCATCGTCATCTCGGTCGAGTACCGGCTGGCGCCGGAGTCGAAGTTTCCGGCGGCTGCTGACGATTGCTTCGCGGCAACGGTATGGGCGTCCGAGAACGCCGCGTCGTTCGGTGGCGACGCCGACCGGTTGGCGGTGACAGGCGGGAGTGCGGGCGGCAACCTGGCAACGGTGGTCGCGCTGGCCGACAGGCCGGCAACGTACTCGAAGAATCGGAGGAAACGCCCGCCGAGCGCAAAGCGCATGCGCGGGTCGTCCTCGACCTTGTAGGCGTCAGGCGCCAATTCTTCCACGTTGGCTTCGGTGGATCCCGTGAAGTCTGAGATCGAAGTCGTCGACTGCATGACTATTCCTCGCCTCGTATTTCAAGGTCTTGCGTCTCAGATATCCCTGAGACTTCGATCGCGGATTTCGTAACCTCTTCCAACTCCTGCAATAGCTGATTATTGGTCGGTAGGACTGAGCGCCCGAACTGCCCGAGGACCACGCGAAGGGAACCGAGGACGTCGCCGTCGAGCTTGCCGTCCTCGACCTCTTCGTCCAGGATCCCGAGCGCCTTCGCGAATGGCATCGGCCCGCGATAGGGCCGGTCTTCGGTGGGCGCGTCAAATACATCGGCGATCGCGATAATCCGCGCGTCGAGCGGGACCTCGGCGCCCCTGAGACCGAAGGGATAACCGGTCCCATTGAGACGCTCGTGGTGAAGCGTCGCGCCGACCAGGTCACCCCGGCCGGTCTCCGTGAGGATGCGCGCGGTCTCTTCCGGATGGAGCTGGATGATTCCCCGCTCGTCATCGGAGAGCTTGCCCGGCTTGTTGAGGACACCCCAGGGAACGGCGACCTTTCCGAAGTCGTGGTAGAGACCAGACGAGTGGATCGGGCGGAGGTCGGCGACCCCGAGCTCAGATGCGATGCTCACGCCCAGGCTGGCCACCTTAACGCTGTGGTTGTACGTGAACTCGTCGATTGCTCTCAAAGACTCGAGCGGATCACCGATCGAGACCGCGGAAACCCGACGTTGCCAGTTGTCCGGGGGCGACGGGAGCTGTAGGTCCTGGGTCGAACCCGCCGTGGTGGCTGCTGCCTGACTCATCTCTCTGAACCTCGTAGACCGCGTGTGCTCTGAAGATCAGGCGGCGAAGGGGCGTGAAATCCCGTCGGAGATGGGGAGAACCCATGGGAGTACGCGCTCCTCGCGCGGCATCGCGCAGTTGGCACAGAGGCCGTGCTGATCAACACCGGTCTCGTGGTGACCGGGGCCAACAAGAATGGTGCAGTCAACGCACTCGGCGTGGGCGATGTATGCCTCGCCGTCGACCTCGCAGAACTCCGTGCTCTTGCGGGTCGAAGGAGTCTCGAAGCCCTGAACCACCTCTTCGATGAAGGTGTCCACCAACTGCCTGGTCTCTACGATCGCTGTGGTCATGGTTCTGTGCCTCTCCGTGTCTCAGTTGGTCTGACTTACTCAAACCGCTTCGTTGCAGGCATCGTCGCTCCGGCGCAGGTATCCGAAAAAGCAATCAGCGACGCGCGGGAGGTATCCGAAGGGGAATGATTTCGTATAGGCCGGTTGAATGCCCATCGGGTTGGGCAGGTAGGTCTGAACGAACCTCGACCTATGTCTGGCGGCTATCTGATCTCCAGGCGGAAGAGTGTCTGAATTCCAGAACCGAGCTCCACCTTCGGCCACGAGCGGGTAGGTGCGGCCGATCTCAATATTCCGGCGATGTTCAGGGCCAGTGGGTTCCGGCGAGCCGAAGTAATGGGAATAGTTGCGGGAGGAGGAGACGGTGACCGAACCAAAAGCTTCGGACCCCACGACCGCGATGCTCGTCGACGAGTTGGTCATAGGCAGCGCAGACGCGGCATTCGTGATCGATGAGCGGCAACGGATCATGGGATGGAACGAGCGCGCGCGCGAATTGACCGGGTTCGCGACCGAGGAGACGGTGGGCCAACCCTGCTACCAGGTCCTGGGCAGCGTCATCGCCGATGGGCGGGCGATCTGTACTCCGGATTGCGCCGCACTGTCCTGCTTCCACCTTATGAGGCCGTTCGCGGTCGAATCCGCAGTCCTGATGACTCGAAGTGGGGAACAGGTTGCGGTGAGCCTGAGCACGCTGGCGCTCGGGGAGCACTGGCGGCAACTGGGAGTGATGGCGGTCGTCCTGATACGGCCGAAGCGGCTGATCCGTATCGAAGCGCCGGAAGACATCCTCCGCGTGTACACGCTGGGAGCGTTCCGTGTGTTCCGCGGACGGCGCGAGGTCGGGGCCGATGCATGGAGCCGGCGGCAGGCCCTTGCCCTGTTCCGCTTCCTGGTGGCGCAGCGCGGCCATCCGGTCCACCGAGAATCGATCATCGAGACACTCTGGCCGGATGCGGACCCCGAAGACGGAATGCGGCACCTCAAGGTGCTGATCCACTCCGTCCGCAGGACGCTTGAGCCGGAGAGCAAGTCAGGGACGGACTCGCGGTTCCTGGTCCGTGACGACGAGTCGTATATGGTGCCGGCGGATTCGGTCTGGGTCGACGCCGACAGGTTCTCGCACCTAGTCCGTCACGGCGCCGTCCGTGCGAGTCAGCGAGATACGGACGGCGCGCTGGATGCGTTTGCGGAAGCCGGGAAGCTTTACGGCGGCGACTACATGGAGGGAGAGACGTTCGCGGAGTGGTGCGCCGGTGAACGGGCGGTGCTTCGCGAACTATTCCTGTCCGCGATGGAACGAACGGTGGCCCTGTCTCTCGAACGAGGAGACTATGGGACGGCGATCGAGACCTGTCGGAGGGCGCTCGTTACGGATCCGACCCGAGAGGCGCTCCACCGAGCGTTGATGCGAAGCCTGTGGGGGGCTGGACGCGTGCACGAGTCGATCCAGCAATTCCAAGAGATTGCGCGTGTGCTGGAGCACGACCTGGGCGTAGAGCCAACCGTTGAAACACGGACTCTCCACGAAGAACTCGTGGCGTCCGTGACCCGCCATCCGTCTTCCGTCTGAAGGCACGACTCCGGCCCATGGGCCGATATCCCGAGCGGCGATCGTCGTTTGTAACCGTGCAGTAACCGGGCGTTCTTAGTCTGTTCGCGAGATGGTCGCCATTCGGTCTGATGCATCACGGCATATGCAAGAACTAACGCAGTCCTTCGTGATTGTCCTCCGGCTTGAGCCGTCGGATGCCGATGAGGATGGACAGTGGAGGGGAAGCGTCCGCAGTGTCCAGACGGACCGCGAGACACCATTCAGCGACCTGGGAGCGCTCCAGCGATTCCT
>CAZIBZ010000178.1:0-2730 GCA_964537445.1 uncultured Dehalococcoidia bacterium
TCCGCAGGGTCTACGCCTATCACGGCGCCGAGCACATGGCGGTCCACGCGAAGGAGGCCGGTGAACCCCTCACCGTGGAATCGATCCGGCGCTACTCCACCGCTCATCCGCGCTGTGGGACCGCGTTCATCCTGGTCGTGCTGGTGATCGCGATCGGCGCGCACGTACTGCTCGGCGCGCCACCGCTATGGGAGAGGATCGCCTCGCGAATCATCCTCCTGCCGATCATCGCGGGCGTGAGCTACGAGATCATCCGCTGGAGCGGTTTCCATGCGAGCAACCCGATCGTGAGGGCCATCATCGCCCCCAACCTTCTTCTCCAGGCGATCACGACGAAGCCTCCAGAGGACGACCAGATCGAGGTCGCGATCCAGGCGCTCGAGGGCGCGGTCGAACAGGACCGTATCGCCGCGGAACAGACGTAGCCCGTCCGGGCAGCTTCAGCCTCGCCGCTGAGCCAACTCCTCGGCAACATCGTCAAGTCGGATCCCGGAGTCTTCGAGCAGCACCGTCAGGTGGTAGAGAAGGTCGGCGGCCTCCGAGGTTGCCCGGTCACCCGCCCCGGCTGCCGCAGCAAGAGCCGTCTCGCCCGCCTCCTCGATCACCTTCTGCGCTATCCGTTCCCTGCCCTCGCGGAACAGGTCAGCCGTGTAGCTATCGTCAGGCATGTCGCGTTTCCGTTGAGCGATGGTTTCGGCCAGGTGGCCCAGGACGGGACCGATCCTCTCGCTGGGTCCAGAAGATCCGTGTGCGGTCCAATCCGAGCGGTCAAATTCCTGGTAGAAGCAGGATTCGTTCCCCGTGTGACAGGCCGGTCCGGTCGGGTTCACGCGCAGCAGGATGACGTCACCGTCGCAGTCCGGTCGCACTTCCACGACGTTGAGGAAGTTTCCGGAGGTCTCACCCTTGTGCCAGAGTTCGTCCCGTGAACGGCTGAAGAACCAGGCTTGCCCGCTTTCCAGCGTCCTCTTGAGCGCTTCCTGGTCCATGTGAGCGACCATCAGCACCTTGCCGGATTCAGCGTCCTGCGCGATCGCCGGAACCAGGCCACGCTCGTTGAATTCAATTGTCGTCGGCACGATCAAACCTCCAGCCGGATTGATTCGATGGTAAACCCGGCGCTCAATAGACACCGTCGCCGACCCGCGCGCTCACGATGTCCACAAGACCAAGCAGATCCGTGACCTCGTGACTCGGACGCTCCTCCTCGCTTAGGGGCCAGTCGGCGCCGTCGCGGTTCACCCAGACGGAGACAATCCCGGCTGCTGTTGCGCCCACGATGTCCTCCGTCGGCGAGTCACCGGCATAGATGACCTCGGATGGCTCGAGGTCCAGCCGCTCGAGTGCGCGTTCGAACAGCAACGGGTGCGGCTTATAGACCTTCTCCTGCTCGGAGCACACCATCGTCTCGAACTCGATCCCGTTGTGGGCCAGCGTGGCCGTGAGGAACCGTTCATCTGCGTTCGACAGGATCCCGACCTGCACTCTAGCTCGCAGCGCATCCAGCGCAGTCATCGTTTCGGCGAACGCCTCACGATCCATCAGATCACGGATCAACGTCTCGACGGCGGCTGCGGGATCGCCTCGGGCCAGCCCGGTCTCCCGGAACGCCGTAACAAAGCACTCGGTCCAGGCAGCCTTATACGGGCGAAACGGCTCCTGACGGTGCCACTCGCCTTCCTCGTCGCGATACACCCTGCGGCGGCGAAACGCAGTCTCCTGTTGGGTCCATCGTTCGAAAAGGCGATCCGGGTCGGTCTCGAGCTTCTGGATCTCTGCGATCGTCTGAAACACGTGTCCCAGGCGAGCGCGCTCGTAGTGAAACAGGGTCCCGTATGCGTCCAGCAAGACGGCACGGACCTGCCCGCGGCGGCGACGGGGGCGACCTGCTCGCCGCTCCGTCACGCGGGGGTGGGCCGGACGAGAACCCCCTGGTCCGCCAGGTGTCGCTTGGTCTCATCGATCCCGCACTGGTTGTAGTGAAAGATGCTGGCGGCCAAGGCAGCGTCGGCGTGGCCGGTTTCGAACGCGTCGAAGAAATCCTGCGGGGACCCCGCGCCCCCACTTGCGACGACCGGGACGGAAACTACGTCCGAAATGGCCCGTGTCAGCTCCAGGTCGAACCCGGCCTGCGTTCCGTCCGCGTCGATGCTGTTCAGAACGATCTCGCCCGCTCCCAGTTCGACGGCGTGTCCCGCCCACTTCACTGCGTCGATCCCAGTGGGCCGTCCGCCATCCTGCCCGGTGTGAGTTCTCACCTCCCACCTGGAAGCATCGTCCAACGCAATCTCATCCGGGACAACACCCGCAGTACTTGGAGCGCCGTCGAACGCTTTCGCATCCATCCCGACGACGATGCACTGCCTGCCGAACGCCTCAGCACCGGCCCGTATGAGTTCGGGCGTCGCGACGGCGGCGGTATTGATGCTCACCTTGTCCGCCCCCGCGTTCAGCATGCGCCGCATATCCTCGACAGAGCGAATGCCACCTCCCACCGTGAGGGGAATAAAGACCTGCTCCGCCACGCGGCGCACGACATCGATCATGATTTCGCGCTGATCGGACGAAGCAGTGATGTCATAGAAAACAAGTTCGTCGACGCCGTCTCGGTTGTAGCTGGCGGCCAGCTCGACCGGGTCACCCGCGTCACGATGATCGCGAAACCTGACTCCCTTCACCACGCGGCCAGCTTTGACGTCGAGGCAGGCGATCACGCGTTTGGAGAGCATC
>CAZIBZ010000179.1:0-4773 GCA_964537445.1 uncultured Dehalococcoidia bacterium
GTGCGCAGGCCGCATCACGTGATACGGCATCGCCATCACTTCGAGGAATCCCGCCTTCGGGCGGTCGTGGTTCGCGATCAGCGTCAGGTCGTCGGCGCAGACGAACCCTTCGTCGACGCTCGCCTTGACCGTGTTGAACGCCAGTGCTCGCGGGCTCCGGTTCAGGCCTTCGCCCGTCCGGATTGTGTCGTAGGACCACTTCGCGTCGGCACACGTGAACGGCGTGCCGTCGGTCCAGGTGACCCCATCGCGGATCTTGAAGACCCACTGCAGGCCGTCCTCGGTCACTTCCCAGGACTCAGCGAGGTCCGGATGGAGCTCGAAGAACACCAGGTTGTTGTAGTCCTCTTGCGTGCCCCACGTGCGGTTCTGCACCAGCATGTTGTGGGATGGGTGTACTGCATATGAGGCGACGCCACCCGCCTCTTCCCAGGTGCTGAACGTCGGACCCTCGCGAGTGTATCCAGTCGTCAGGACTCCGCCGTAGACCGCGTCAGGGTCCAGCGGCTTCCCGCTGACGGACACCGGTCCCTCGGGTTCTGTCGCCTCCGGAGTGGACGCGTCGGAGTCGGTCGCTCCGGACCCACCCGGCGTGGTGTCGGTCTGGTTCGACGGAGCCGACGAATCAACCGCAATCGCGGTCGGCGGGCCCGTAGGTGTATCGCCAGAGTCCGCCGCGTCGCCGTCGTCGTCCGCCGGAGCGCAGGCTGCCAGTGCGGCGACCATTCCTACTGCAACACCAAATATGAGTCGCGACCAACGGTGCTTCATCAAGAATCCCTCCTTCACCCATTCCGCCCACTATCCACCAGGATAGAGATGGAAGTCATTATGTGCTCTTCGTAAGTGTCTGTCAATCGTCTCCTGCGCGGGATTCGTGTACGAGGGATGGCGCGCGGATGAGGGCTGAGTTTGCCCGGTTCAGGAACCGTAGTCGGTGTCAGCACCTTCCCGCGATGGGATGCAGGGGTGGCACGAAGGATAGGCCGGACCCGGCGTTCGGGAGGCCGTTATGGCGATTCGAATCCCGAGATCTTCTTGGTTTCCAGCGTGACCTCGTTGTAGCTCCGGATCCCACCAGCACCATCGCTCACATGCCAGATCCCGTCGCCTTCGTACGAGATATCCCAGATGCCCATCCGCAGATTCGTCATCACGGTGTTCAACTTGTTGTCGGGTCTGGATTCCGTGTCCACCATCACGATTACGTTGTCGACGGCGGTCCACAGGTACTCCTGGAGGCCAAGCAGTTCTAGCTGCTGCTCAGGCGTGATTTCGCCGGCATCCCTCAGGATTACGAGCTCGCGGACCTGTGGGTCGATTCGTCTCCGCTCTCCCATGACCCAATCCCATTCCTCGTCAAGTCGAGCGGAATACACCATCAACGCCGCATGGAACGGAAGGATCTCGCTGCCTTCCGGCGGTTCGACAGTGAACGGCCATGCGAGATTTTGGACCGTCGCGAAACCACCGTCCGACCTCGTGTCAGGAGCGGGGATCGCGTCTACTGACGAGCCCGGCCTCGGCAGGGCGGTCGGTTGCGATTGCGTGGTGTTGCCACTGATCGAGTCGGTCGCGGTTGCTTGACCGGACAGTTGTTGCTCGGTCGGTTCCGCGTCATCGCCCGAGCTGCACGCGGCGACAGCCAGCACCGTCCCCAGAACGATTGCCAACACGTTTCGCCGAACGTTCATCAGCCCCATGACACCAGAGTCGCGTCATACCGCTTCATCGGCAGTGACCGTAGTTACGACGGAGGCTCGCCGTCGGGAGGCCAGGAGCCCAGGCCTTCCGCCTGGTAGATAGCGCTCAGCCGTGCGTACCCCTCGCCACCACTCTCCTCCATCGCCCGGCGTCGCTCCGGTTCCGTCCGCCACAGGATCTCTCCTGGCACCCCGGCGACGAACGAGTCACCCGGCACGACCGAATGCGGAGCCACCGCGGCGCCCGCCGCGATCACCGAGAAATCCCCGATCTCCACCCCCTCGGAAACGGTCGAGTTGTTCCCGATCAGGCAGTGGTTGCCCACCCGGCGCCCATGGATCGTCACGGCGTGACCGATCGTGGTGCTCTCACCGATATCGAGGTCTCCGTCGGAATAGATCACCGCGTTGTCCTGTACGTTCGTCTTCGCGCCGATCGTGATCTTCCCGGCGTCACCACGGACCACCGCGCCCGGAAACACGGTTACCTGCTCCCCGATCTCCACGTCCCCGACCACGTAGGCGGCCTCGCTCACCCAGGCCTTGGGACTGATCTTCGGCGTCTTCCCGTCAAGCGATCGGATCAAGTTCGATCTCCCTTCCTCTGCGGAGGAGTCGTTCATTGAGGTTCCCGGCTTGGTGCCCCCTCGGTGGAGGTCTGCCCTCGCCGCGAGTTGGTGACCCTGGATCGTCAGAAGTTGCTGGATGCGCTGGTCTATCTGTCCGGTGACCGCCCCCGGCACACCCGCGACCACGGAACTCGACGGGATCACCGCACGCGGCAGGATCGCCGCCCGAGGTTCGACGAAGCACCAGTCCCCAACCATCGCCGCCTCGAGCACGGTCGCGTTGTCGCCGATCCGTGTGTTCCGGCCCGCCGCCATCCCGTGAATCATCGCGGCGACGCCGATCACCGTCCCTTCCCCGATATCGGTCACACGGGTAAGGGCGCCCACGCCTCCCCCATGCACGACCGCTCGATCAAGGATCGCGGCGTTCCGACCCACGATGATCCGTCCGTACTCGGCGCGCAGCACCGCCCCCGGCCAGATGCTCGCTCCCTCATGGACCTCGATATCGCCCATCAGGTACGCGTTGTCTGCTATCCACGCGCTCGGATGGACCACCGGCTTCCGACCCTGCACTTCCCGTATTCGTTCCATGGGCAACCAGTATCGTCGGTCTCGCCACACAACGGAACATCAACTGCCGGCGCCAACGAGTCTCCCCTTCAGCGAGAACCCATCAAGTCCGTTCGATATCAGGACGCGCCGCTCTCCAACAGCCCGGCCAGAGCACTATCATTCCCCACGATGCACCGTGAGCAACATCCGGGGGCCAAACAATGAGCACAATCATCATCCGCAACACCACGATCGTCACCGTAGACCCGGGCCGCCGCGTCCTCTACGACGCCGCCATCACGGTCGGCGACGACGGCACGATCGCCGAGATCGGGCCCAGCGACGATGTCGCGTCCCACCACCCCAACGCCCAGGTCGTGGACGGGCGCGGAAAGTCCGTCTTCCCGGGCTTCTTTAACTGCCACACGCACCTGACGGCCACGCTCAGCCGGGGCATCCAGGAGAACTTCGCCTGGCCAACGGTCCTCCAGTTCCCACGGCACATCACCTCATTCATCTCGACCGAGGAACTCCAGGTTATGGCGACCCTCGGCGCCATCGAGGGCATCCGTAGCGGCACGACGACGTTCTTCGAACTCGGACTGAACGTCGCTACCTATATCGACCCCGTGATCGGCACCGGTGCGCGGTTCGTCCTCGGAGAGGATCTCACCGACGTCCCTTACAACGTCATCATCGCTGGCTCCCCCCTGAGGTCCTCAGCCGATTTCTCGGAAACCCTCGCTGACCAGGGCCTCACCAGAGCCGTCGACCTCTTCGACAGGCTTCACGACTCGAGCAACGGGCGCGTGAAGGTCTACTTCCACCCCAGCACCGCGGACTCCGTCTCACCCACGCTTCTCCGCAGGTCGCGCGAGCTCGCGGAAGAACGCGGCGTAGGCTACACGATTCACCTTTCGCAGAGCCACCAGGAGGTCGCCGGCGTCGCGGCCGCATGGGGTGTGCGCCCCGCTCACTACCTGAACATCAACGAGTTCCTCGGTCCGCGCCTCGTCGCCGCTCACTGCCGCTACCTCGACGAATCAGAGGTCCGGGTCATGGGCCGTGCGCGAGCCGGTGTCTCCAACAACCCCGCCATAGCCGCCCGCAGGGGCACCGCGGCTCCCGCGATGGACCTCGTCGAAGCCGGCGCCGTGCTCGGCATCGGCACGGACAACATGGCCGAGGACATGGTCGACGCCACGCGTACCGGCCTCTTCGCGGAACGCGTCCGCACCAACGACGAGATGCGGCCCGCGCCCGAAGAGGTCTTCGAGTGGGCCACCCTCGGCGGAGCACGCATCATGGGGATGGAACAGCAGACCGGGTCGCTCGAGGTCGGGAAACAGGCCGACCTCTTCATCGTCAACCTCAGGAAGGCCCACCTCGTTCCCACTCTCCATACCGTGTCGGACTTCGTCCACAACGGTCAGGCATCCGACGTCGAGTCGGTCATGGTCGCCGGCGATTTCATCATGCGCGACGGCGTCATCACCACCGTCGACGAAGCCGACATCCTCCGCCGCGCAGAGGCCATCGCCCACCGCGCCTGGAAACAGATGACCGACACCTATCCGGACGTCGCTTTCCCAGTCCGCCTCGCCGACGGCCCATCCGTTACCTGATCTCTTCCCCTCCCGCGCCATGACTCCCCTCCCAGCGGGGAAACTTCCCCCAACCCTCCTCGCCGATCTCCTCCAAAAGGTCGACGTTCGAGACCCACGCGTCATCGTCGGCGCGACCCCGGGAGAGGACGCGGCCGTCATCGAAACCGGCCCCGGCACCGACCTCGTCGCCACCGCCGACCCCGTCACCTTCGCCACTGACCGCCTCGGCTGGTACCTGGTCCAAGTGAACGCCAACGACATCGCCGTCATGGGCGGAACCCCTCGCTGGTTGATGGCGACGGTCCTGCTGCCAGAGGGGACCACGGAAGACACCGTCCG
>CAZIBZ010000180.1:0-7265 GCA_964537445.1 uncultured Dehalococcoidia bacterium
CGGTGCCCCAGGTTTCGAGATATGAGCGGTCGGGGATGACCAGGTCGGCGAGGTTGGCGGTGTCATCAATGACGTTGGCGAAGCTGATGACTCGGGCGCCGGAACTGCGGAGGGAGTCGGCAAAGCCGATCGTCTCCAGGGAGTGCGCGGGGTCGGCTCCGTGAACCAGCACGAGGCCGATCTCATTCGAGTCGAGCCGCTGCTTCAGCGCCTTCCACTCCGCGAGAGTAGCGGGCTGCGTCAGGCCGCGTAGGTTCTCCAAAGGTGGCTCTGGATTGAACCTGACTCCGCCTTCGGATCCGACGTTTCCGAGCAACTGGTTCAACGCCATGGCGGCGGACACGTTGAAGAGGCCGTTCGACTGTGCGGCGGCGTTCCCGCCGGCTATCACCAGCGCGGGTTGGTGTTCCGCAAGCGTATGGGCAACTTCGCGGATCTTCTCGGCCGTGATAACCCCGGGCGTCGACGACACAAGGCTCGCGACGGTCTCAGGGGCGACGCTTCCCAGCGATTCCGTGGTTACTCCTTGAGGTTCGACCAAGCCCTCGTCGATCAAGGCGTAGGCGATCGAGAGAGCTAGCGTTCCTTCCTGGCCGGCCGCGACGGGGAGCCAGGTATCCGCGTTCGCCGCGGTCATAGAGAACCGGGAGTCAGCCTGGATCAGCAGGCCGCGTTCGTCCGTCCCCTGACGGAAGCGGCCGTACGCGTTGCTGTACGAGACCGGCGAAAGCCAGGACTCCAAGAAATCAGCTCCGAAGGAAAGCACCGATTTCGCGTTCGCGATGTCGAAATGCGGGATGCGGGACTCGCCGAGGACATCACTGACCGCCGTTCGGACCGTTGTCTGCTCAATCGGATCCAACACGAGGTGTTCGGCACCGGTCGCCGTCGCGAATTCCTTGACGACGTAGCCCAAATGCCCGCGCTGAGGGGCGGTGATGATCACCGTTCGGCCCGCGCCGGCTTCGGCAATCGCATTGGACAATTCAGTGGTCGCGGTGGCCCAGTCGACTGACGTCCCGTCAGCGCGTTGGGCGCCATTCAATCGGTCCGGATGGTAATGAGATTGGACGCCCATCAGACACCGGGCCATCAGGCCGCCGCGATTGACGGGGTGGTCCGGGTTCCCTTCGATCTTCTTGGCGCGACCTTCGACGACGCGGACGATGATCCCGTGCGCGTCTCCACAGAAGGCACACGACGTGGCATACCAGTCTTCCAGGCCTCCAGCGAGATCTTCAGGAAGATCCCTGGGGCTCTGCTTGATGATCTCGCGCTCGGGGATAGCACAGCCCGCGAAGAGAACGCCCGAAACGGACGCAGCGCCCGCGGCGCGGAGGAACTCTCGGCGGCTCAGGTCCATCGGTCCAGGCGCTCCTCTGAAATCCTCGTTACGTGTGGCAGACGGCGCACTGGGTCGGTGCGCTGTTCTGCTTGTGACATCCAACGCAGTCGCCCATCTCAAGGACGCGCACCTGCGTAATCTGATCGGTAACCGACCCCACGTCCCCGTGGCACTCGGAGCACGCGAACCCGGCGGTCAGATGCGGTTCATGTCGAAATTGCGTGTGGTCCGGGATCCGATGCTGGCGAACCCACTTGAGCGGTTCTCCTGCTTCCCAAGCCGCGCGGATGATGCCGACCCGCTCGCTCGCGCCGCCGACGACCTTATGGCAGAACATGCATTGCTCTACAGCGGGGACGGTCGCGGCGCGACTGATCTCCGCCGTTCGATGGCAGAATTCGCATTCGAGCCCAAGCTGTCCGGGCTCGGTCCCGGCGTGTCGGTCATGCGGGAATATGAGTTCGTTCTCAGGCAGCGGATATATGGCTTCGAGGACCATCGGACCGCCGATCGCTGCCCCTCCGCCGAGGGCGGCGAGAACCACCACGAGTGCGACGGAGATGATGATTCCTCGGCGCATGGGTGGTGTCTCTAGATCCAGACCTTGGGATAGATATCGACCAGGACTCCACTCCGGTCAACGATCTGAACGAGCGACCAGATGGTCGCGAGACCGAAAATCACCGCCAGGGCATAGAACACCGGACGAACCCTGGATACGCGTGGTCCAACGTGGCCGGTGATCGCGAGCGACGGAATCAACGAGTGCGCGATGAGGAGATTGCCCGCGAAAGAAGGGAGCAGGAAGACGAATGCCCAAGAGTAGACAAGGAAAGAACCCACGTCCTGCCATTGGGACGAGGTGATGATCTGGGGATCGACCTCGGTCACGTGACGGCGCCTCCGCGCTTATGTTGGCTCCACCCCGTTACACAACAAGGCGGCGGTGCCAGTAGACCCGCCGCTCACCGTTCCCTACACCATCACCGCAGCTACGACCGTAGCTACACCACAGGTTCAGGAGCCAAGTCGGACGATACAACGCTGCGAAAGAGCGTGTCAACCTAGCCCGGATCGTCCATGAGCCCCGGGCCCTCGCCGAGTTCGTCCATCCAATCGGAGTTGGTGGAGGCTTTGGCCCACTCCAGCAATCCCATCTGCTCGAACCCGTTCAGACCTCGTGAGTCGATCCGTGCTTCCGGCTCATGGGTAGGGTCGTTGTGCTCGCACAGGATCTTCCTGATCATCACGAAACCGTCGACTTCCTGATCGAGGATGGTGCCGTGTTCCTGAGTGGAGATGGTGATCCGGTAGGACATGCTGCGTTCGCTTCTTTCGTGGAGATTCTGCGCCATCAGCGCTGGAGATGATTATCTCTCGTTTTCCGGTCGTATATTTGTCGGTGGAACCCGAACATGAGTCTTCTACCGGCGGATCGACCAAGCGAACTGAACGACCCTGCGCCAGCACTGAGCCTGCTGCACGAGGCGATCGGTTCGGATGGACGCTTGACCCGAGGGGCTATGGAGGACGCCGCATCGTCACTCCACCTGCCGCTCGTCGATCTCTACGATGCGGCGACCTTCTATCACTACTTCGGCGTTAGTGACGACGCCGAGCCGGTTTCGAGTGCGACGTGTGTCGGGCCGACGTGCGCCCTCCGCCAGAACCAAAAACAGGGCGGTGAAGGTACCGATCATGGCGAGATGGCCTGTCCGGGGCTGTGCGACCAAGCGATCCCAACGTTCGATGGCGCCAGATTCGTCGCCGCTGGAGACGGCGGCTTCTCCGTCCCGCGAGTTGTCGACACGGAGGAGGCAATCTTCCGGCACATCCGCGAGGACCGAGACGGCAGCATCGACGCCTATCGGGCGTCCGGCGGGTATCGACCGCTTTCGCGGCTGGCGAACGGCGAAACGAGCGTCGAAACCGTATTGGACTCACTAGCATCCAGCGGATTGACCGGTCGTGGCGGGGCGGCGTTCCCGCTGGCAGCGAAGTGGAGGGCCGTCCGCGAAACTCCCGGCGATCTGAAGTACATCGTCTGTAACGCGGACGAGGGAGAGCCCGGAACGTTCAAGGACCGTCCCCTGCTGCACCTGAGTCCACATCTGTTGCTGGAAGGAATGGCGCTCGCGGGGGTCGCGGCCGGGGCGACCACCGGAGTTATCTATCTGCGCTACGAGTATCCGGAGGCGCTCGAACGGCTGCTTGGAGCGATCAACGAGGCGGAAGCCGCGGGGGTGCTCGGGAGTTCCATCATGGGTTCCGGAGTTGCTTTCCGCGTATGGGTGAAACGCGGTGCTGGCTCGTATGTGTGTGGCGAAGAGACGTCACTTCTGAACTCCCTGGAAGGCGTGAAGCCCTGGCCACGCGAACGGCCTCCGTTCCCAACTACGAGCGGCCTCTGGGGTCGCCCGACGGTGATCAACAACGTCGAATCGTTCTGCGCGGTCGTGCCGATCCTCGAGAAAGGGGCGGACTGGTTCCGTGGCCTAGGACGGGGCGAGAACTCGGGCACCAAGCTGTACTCGGTCAGCGGGGACGTTCAACAGGCCGGGAACTATGAACTTCCTCTCGGTATCACGGCAAGGGAAGTGATCGAGAGATACGCCGGCGGCCCGTCTGCCGGTCGAACGACTAAGGCATTCACGTTGGGAGGGATCTCTGGAGGACTCCTCGGCGCGGAACATCTGGATATCAACCTCGACTACGTGAGCAACCGTAGCCTCGGCGTGTCGGTGGGTTCAGGCGGGATCGTCGTTGTGAACGACTCTCGCTGCATCGTGGAATTCGTGCGGACGACGATGCGCTTCTATCAGGACGAGAGTTGCGGTAGATGCTTCCCTTGCAGGATCGGGACGGTGCGGCTCCGAGAAGCGTTGGACGGTCTCACGGGCCGCGCCGAACTGTCGGAGGACGCCCTGTCGCGGATGGACTCGGTCGGCGCGCTAATGGCGACGACCTCCGCATGTGGGCTTGGACAGGCGGCGCCGCTAGTCGTGACCGGCATGTTCCGTTCCTTCCGAGACGAAGTTGACGAGCATGCGACCGGCCGCGGCTGTCGTGCGGGCGTCTGCTCCGTCTAGGAAGCGCTAACGAGGGGAAGATGACGCAGCAGGACCAACGGACAACCATCGATGGCCGCGAAGTCGAGATCTCCGAGGGCGAGACGATCTTCGAGGCGGCCGCCCGGGTGGGAGTGACGGTGCCGATCCTGTGCCATGACGAACGGGTCACACCGTCGGCGACGTGTCGAGTGTGCGTGGTGAAGGTAGAGGGCCGTCGGTTGCCGGTCGCGGCCTGCGCGCAGAAGATCGAGCCAGGGATGACGGTTGTGACCGAGGACGACGATCTGACGATCTGGCGCAAGGGGATCGTCGAACTCACACTTTCCGAACTCGATGGAAACACCTGTCTCTCGTGCGAGATGCATGGCTCTTGCGACCTGCACACGCTTGCCGCAGATGTCGGAGCGGATCCGGGCGCGCTCCAGGGCGCCCCGAGCGCCGGACCAAAAGAAGATGACAGCAACCCGTTCATCCTTCGCGATTACAGCCAGTGCATCTTTTGCTTCCGATGCACCCGGGTCTGCGGAGAGCACGAACAGGCCCACGCAATTGGCCCGGCGGGCCGCGGTTTCGAAAGTATCATCGCGACCTCGTTTGACGGTGGGCTGATGGACAGCCCGTGCACGTTCTGCGGCCAGTGCATCCAGACGTGTCCGACCGGAGCACTGCTGGACCGCCGGATGGTCGAGTTGCTGAAGGACCAGGGGACGATCCGATGACGATTGTTGAGAAAGTGCGCACGATCTGCCCGTTCTGCGGGACTGGCTGTGGGCTGGAACTGAACGTCTCGCAGGGGAAAGTCGTGGGCGTCACGCCCGACTGGAGTTCGCTAGTCAGCGAGGGTGCCCTCTGTGTGAAGGGGCAGTTCGGGACCGGGTTCATCCACAGCCCGGACCGTTTGACGACCCCGCTCGTACGGCGAAACGGCGAACTGCAAGAGGCGACTTGGGAAGAAGCCACCACGGTCGTCGCCGAGGCGTTCGGAAAGATCAAAGACCGTTACGGGGGCGCCGGGTTCGCGGTCTGGTCGTCGTCACGGTCGACCAACGAGAGCAATTTCATGCTGGAGAAGTTTGCCCACGCGGTGCTGGGCACGAACAACGTCGACAACTGCGCACGCACTTGACACGCCGCTTCGGTCACCGGACTGATGGCCATGTTCGGACGGGGCGCGATGAGCAATTCGCAGACGGAATTGGAAAACGCCCCGCTCATCTTCGCGACGGGAACAAACACGACAGAGACACACCCGGTGCTGGCGCTGCGTGTGAAGAAGGCGGTTGCGAAAGGGGCGAAGCTGATCGTCGCCGACCCGCGGAAGATCGGACTCACGGAGTTCGCGCACCGCTGGCTGCCGCTCAAGATCGGCTCGGACACCGTTCTCTACAACACGATGGCGCACGTAATCATCGAGGAGAACCTGTACGACCACGACTTCGTTTCGGAGCGCACCCAGGGGTTTGACGAGCTCCGGGAATTCCTGAATACCTACACGCCTGAATACGGGGAATCTCATACCGGCCTTCCCCGAAACGAGATCGTCGCGGCAGCCCGCGAGTACGCGACGGCCGAACGAGCGGCGGTGATCTACACGCTGGGTGTCACGGAGCACGTACACGGGGTCTACAACGTACAGGCGTTGGGGAACCTGACGATGCTCACGGGCAATCTGGGGATCCCCAGCGCCGGGATGAACCCCCTGCGCGGACAGAACAACGTCCAGGGCGCCGGGGACATGGGTGCGCTTCCCGCGTTCCTGCCCGGGTACCAACGCCACGGGAACGACGAAGCGCGGACTCGCTTCGAGCGGGAGTGGGGCGTCGAGCTCGATCCCAATCCGGGGTTGACCAAGGTCGCCGCGGTCGAGGAGATGCTGGAGGACCGCATCAAGGGTCTCTGGGTGATGGGTGAGAACACCATCGTTTCCGAAGCGAACACGAACAAGACGCGAGAGGCCCTCGGGAAGCTCGACTTGATGGTCGTACAGGACCTGTTTTTGACTGAAACGGCGCAGGTGGCAGACGTAGTGCTGCCGGCGGCCGCGTACGCGGAGGTGGATGGCACTTTCACGAATACCGACCGACGTGTACAGCGGGTGCGACAGGCTGTTGACCCGCCCGGAATCGCGCGGAGCGATTGGGAGGGGATCCTGGAGGTCGCGAACCGGATGGGGTACGCGATGTCGTATTCGGGCCCATCGGAGATCTGGGACGAAGCCGCCCGTCTGGTGCCGATCATCTCGGGGATCAGCTACGAGCGGATCGAGAAAGAGGGCCTGCAGTGGCCGTGCCCGACGCCTGACCATCCGGGCACACCTTTCCTGCACGAAGATACGTTCGTGACAGGGAGAGGGACGTTCATGATGACGCCCCATGTCCCGGCCGCGGAGCCGCCGGACGACGACTATCCATTCGTCCTCACGACCGGGCGACGCCGGCCGACCTATCATACGGGGACGATGACGCGCCGGGACCAGCGATTGAACGAACTGGTGCCCGAGGAAGTGCTGGAGATCAACCTCGAGGACGCGGTCGACCTGAGGTTGAAGGACGGTGACGAGGCTGATGTCTCGTCACGCCGGGGAACGCTCCGGTTGCCGGTGAAGATCACCGACAAGTCGCCGGCGGGGATCGCGTTCATGAGCTTCAGCTTCCCGGACAAGGCGATGACGAACGTGCTCACGACCGACGAACACGACCCGCAGAGTCACACGGCGCAGTTCAAAGCGACCGCGGTCCAGATCAGGAGGGTCGTCGGTTAGGGGGACCTGTCGTCTTTGATTTCGGCGTAGACCTTTTCGGGTGTGATCGGGATCTCCTGGATTCTGACGCCGACAGCATCGGCAACAG
>CAZIBZ010000181.1:0-4984 GCA_964537445.1 uncultured Dehalococcoidia bacterium
AACGCTGACGAGCGCTTTGGTCCCCGACAATCTCTTTGGGAGAACCCCGAAGTACACAGCGTCCCGTGTCCATCAGCAGCACAGAATCCACCAAGGAGAGCGCCTGTTCGACGGCATGATCAGTAATCAGGAGCCCAAGCCCATTAGCGGCGAGCTCTCTGAAATGGAGACAAAGCTCCGCAATCGCAATTGGATCCAAGCCGGCAAAAGGCTCATCCAAGAGCAGGTATCGCGGAGCTGTCGCCAGACACCTTGCCAGCGCCACCTTGCGTCGCTCTCCACCAGACAGGCTGGTCGCTGGAGCCTGCGCCAGCTCACTCAAGCCCAATTCCTCAAGCAGGCGATCCGCCTCCTGAGGTGCTGCCCCCCGCTGCTCAATCGGCACCAGGAGTTGTTCTCGAACATTCAGGCCTTCAAAAAGTGTGCACTGCTGGGGCAGGTAGCCCAGGCCAAGGCGCGCCCGTCGATAGAGTGGACCACTCAATGGCGCTCCGTCCAAGAGGACACAGCCAGAGTCGGGGCTCAGCTGGCCGGTGAGCAGCCGAAAGCTGGTGGTCTTGCCAGCTCCGTTTGGACCCAGGAAGCCGAAACACTCGCCGGGCCCGACCTCGAACGAGATACCGCGGACGGCGGTCAGATCGCCGTAAGTCTTGACCAAGCCCTGGGCGACGACCTCACCTCCCATGCTGAGGCCCTAGTCGGACTCGTCTTCGTCGTCCAACGAGGCTTCGAACGCTCCGCGTTTGGGCGCCGCGGATGATTGCGTTTCTTTTTCCTCGTCTTCGGCGAGGTCGGGTTGCTCGTCCGTCTCCTCGCTCGGTTCCTCGATGGCTTCGACTGCCGCTTCTTCGAGATCGTAGTAGACCAACGAGCGACTTCTGACGTACGGGCGGAACCCGTCAGGCTTTTGCGGCGGGAACGAAGGAATCTCGGACTGGCTCGGCTCCTGGAAAATCTCGCGGATGATGACGCGAACCTCTCCATCCGCGAAGTGCAGGGCTGCGGCCGCGTACTGGTTTCCTCCGTCCATCAGCGATGTCAGACGCCGGGCAAGGCGTGGTGGGACACGGCCGAGGTGGTCGCCGCGCCGCGACTCCACCAGGAGCTTTGCGCCGTCCTGAACTAGTTCGACCTGCTCGCCACCCGTGAGGCGTTGAAATGCAGAAGGGTCTCCCGTGTCGATCAACGACGTGGTCGTTGACTTGCCAGCTTCTTCCATGAAGATGTCGAGGGAGAACGCTGTCTTGGAGATCGTGGGAGTGATCTGGGCGGTCTCGTCCGCCTCCGCTCGAGTTAGTCTCTCGACGTTGCGCTGGGCGATGACGCTGTCGGGCGCGAGTGCGATCACTCGTTTGAGCGTTTCGCGGGCATCGTCCATCTCGGCCAGTTCGAGCAGCGCTTTGGCCAGACGATTGAGCGCATCGATATCGTCCCCAGTCTGTTCTAGGATCGATCGATTGATCTCAGCGGCTTCGTTCCACTTGTTCCGAAGTGCGAGCGCGATGGCTTTTTCTGCCATGTCGCGAAGAGACATGAGGCTTGCGGCCTCATCCACCTTGAACAGCGTCATACGGAGGGTGCCTACCTTACCTGAGGATCCGAGCCGATGGAGAGGTCGGCTGCCAGTCTATCTGGGGCGATATGCGTGTCAAGAATCGGGGTTCAGACAGTCCCCTCGCGTCGCATGCGCTGGTGTTCCACCAGGAGGCATTTGTCCATCACGACGCCAAGCCCCGCCTCACGGGCGACCTCGGCGGCTGGTTCGTTCACGAGACCGAGTTGCATCCAAACGGACTTCGCGCCGATCGCGATCGCGTCTTCCACGACCGGGCCGATCAAGTGCGCGCGCCAGAAGATGTCAACGATGTCGACCCGTTCGGGAATCGAGCGCAGGTCAGGGTAGACCTTCTCGCCAAGCAATTCCCCCTCGTGATCAGGATGAACCGGAATGATGCGATATCCCTGCTCTTGCATGTACTTGGGGACATAGTGGCTCGCCCGCTCTTCTCTCGGGGATAGAACGTAGACGGCGATGGTCTTTGATTCTTTGACGATCTCTTCGACGGTTTCCAAGCGACCCCCCATCACGAACCGGTATCGAACGAGCGAACTCAGTCTACAGCGGGATTCTCTCCGCGCTCGGTAGCGGGGAGGTCCTGTTCGCCAGACGCAAACTGCTCCACGTAAAGGCTCGAGTACGCCCCATTCGCCTCAAGAAGCTTCTGGTGCCGGCCTTGCTCGACGACGCGCCCATCCTCGATGACGAGGATCAGGTCCGCGGCGAGAACCGTGGATAGCCGGTGTGCGATGACCAGGCTCGTCCGGTTCCGGAGAAGGGGCGTAAGGGCCCGCTGCACGAGACGCTCGTTGTGCGTGTCGAGGCTCGATGTCGCTTCGTCGAGAATCAGGATTCGAGGGTCTTTCAGCAGGGCACGGGCGATCGCGACGCGCTGTTTCTCTCCGCCGGATAGCCGGTGCCCTCGCTCGCCGACCAGCGTCTCGTAACCATTTGGTAGTCCGTCCATGACCTCGTGGAGCTGAGCTGCCTCCGACGCGGCGCGCATCTCTTCGTCCGAAGCATCCGGCCGGCCATACAACAGGTTCGCCCGCAGAGTGTCGTTCAACAGGAAGACATCCTGCGTGACGACGCTGATCTGAGATCGCAACGATGCGAGCGACACACTCCGCACGTTCAACCCGTCGATCTCGACGGCACCGCCACCCGTGTCGTACAGCCTCGGGAGCAGGTACGAGATCGTCGTTTTGCCCGCGCCGCTTGGCCCCACCAACGCGGCCATCTGGCCCGGCTGAACCTCGAACGACACGCCGGTCAGAACCTTCTTTTCGGGTATGTAGCCGAACTCAACGTCGCGGAACGCGATACGGCCGACGATGGTGGGGAGAGGGCGAGCGTCGGGGGCGTCGACGATATCCGGCTCGAGGTCCAAGTACTCGAAGATCCGCTCGAACAATGCCAGTGCCGATGCCAGTTCGACGTGGATATTCAGCAGCGAGCTGATCGGACCGAAGATGCGCGTCTGATAGGCGATGAACGCGATGATTCCGCCGATGGTCATCGTGCCGCCGATCACCTGGTGGCCTCCATACCAGTAGACGAGGGCCGGCGCGGCGGCGGAGGTGACACCCAGGACCATGAAGAACCAACGACCCACCAGGCTCTGCCTGATCTGAAGATCCATCAGCTGCTGGCTGCGGTCGCGGAAACGTTGGGTCTCGGCTTCTTCCTGGCCAGACGTTCGGACGAGGAGTGCCCCGCTGACGCTCAACGTCTCCTGAATCTGTGATGAGAGGTCAGCTACTCGCTGCTGCTGCTGGCGGCTCAATGTTCGACGGATCCTTCCGACGCGACGTGTCGGGTAGATGAAGATCGGCAGCAGCGCCAGCGAAAGCAGCGTCAGTTGCCAATTCAGGAAGAACATGATCACCAGTGTTGGGATCACGGTCAGGATGTCGTTCGCGACGGAGGTGAACGTACCGGTCACGACGCCCTGCACCCCACCGACGTCGCTGGTGAGGCGCGAGACAACTTCGCCTGAGCGGGAGTGAGTGAAGAACGGCAGCCCCATCCGCTGCAGGTGCCCGTACAGCTGGAACCGCAGATCGCGCATGACTCCCTGGCCGACGGTGGAGTTCAGGAGGCTCTGTCCCAGGGCCACCAGCCCGGAGAGGACCGGGATCAGGACCATCACCACTACGAGAAGGTTGAGGTATCCGCCGCGACTCTCGGGTATGGCGGTATCGATGATGGCCAGCAGGACGAGTGGGGGGAGCAGGCCGATCAGCGAAGCGACAAACATGGTGGCCAGCGCGAAGACAATCGAACGGAGATACGGGCGGAACAAACCGAAGACACGGCGGTACCCGGCCACCATCGTCAAGGAGTGGGGGCGCTCCGGCTCCAGTCCACCCCAGCCACCGCCTCCGTATCCCCGCGTGACAGGCTCCTTTCGCTCGAGCCTCGATCAACTCAGATCAAACCCGCTGCCCCGATTCCTCGGAGCCGTCCGAACCACCAGCCGTGATTGGCTCGCGTACGTATTTTCGCTGTCGATCCTACGGCCTATGCTGCCGAAGCAGCCGCTGGGAGAACTTCGTTCAGGAACCTCTTCGCGGTATCCACCGGGACTGCCGCTCCCATTCGAGGTCCGGTCATCACCGTGTTGATGCCGACCAATTGCCCTCGAGCATCGAAGAGCGGACCTCCTGAGAATCCAGGTCGGAGACGGAGATCCACAACGATCCATTCTCGCTCCGGAAGCTCGTGACGGCTTCCCCGACGTCGTTTGGACCCTACCGACAGACGGTCGTTAGCAGAAACCGATCCGGCGACTAGACGGCTCTCCCGCCCCCATGGAAAACCGAGCGCGCCCACCCACTCGCCCGACCGGAGACGAGATGAATCGCCGAGTTGGACCGCCGGTAGTCCGGACGCTTGAACGGTCAGCGCCGCGACGTCCCGCTCGCGGTCGGTGGCCAGAAGCGCCGCGGGAAGTTCTGTCCCGTCCTTCAGACGGATGCTGAACGGGCCGTTTTCCAGGACATGGGCTGCGGTGACAATCAGGCCATCGGAATGCCATGTGGTTCCGGCTCCCGCGCCGCGGCGTCCGGATTTCACGCGGACCAGGCCTGTCGAGACGTTAGATCCGACACCGGCAAGCGCGTCGTCCAAATCATTCAGTGGGCTGGTCATGCTTCGGAACTCCAGGTCAGGATGGCCGCTCGCCGAGTCTGGCGATCGCCTGCTGGGCCTGGCCGCCTCGGACGAGGTCGAGCGTGATGTTTGAACCGACCTCGGCCCTCGCAAGGGTGCCGAGCAGATCGTCGATGCCCTCCAACGGGGTTTCGCCCGCCCGGACGATGATGTCGCCGACAAGTAGTCCGGCGTTCGACGCCGCGCTGTCCGCGGAGACGCTGACCACGAGCAAGCCCATCTGCTGGTCCAGGCGGGCAGCCTCGACCGAGG
>CAZIBZ010000182.1:0-3860 GCA_964537445.1 uncultured Dehalococcoidia bacterium
CGCAACCAAACCCTCAGGGAGCAGCTCGCACCGACCCAATCTCTCTCTTAGCAAAACCTCCCATTCTTGCTGACGTCCAACAAGTCAACGGGGTTGGTCGGGATGCTCAGTCGCTCAACTTCGGCAGTAGGCTGTGTGTTACCTGACAGCAAATTCGTCTAGCGATATTGCGATCAAAGCGACTTTGTGTCCAGCCCTCCAGAGGGGGAGGGGCGGATCCCTTCGCCAAATCCGCCCCGTTCCAACCGCAAGTGCCACACCGCCGAGTAAGCCGAAGTCCGGCCCTCAGGTTCAGGTCGCGGATACGCCGATGTTCGCCTGCATCTGCCCGATCGTCTCCTCGGCCTCCTCGACCATGCTCATCAGGATGTCCTTCGCCGGACGCCGTTCCGTGACCATCCCGGCGATCTGGCCAGCGGAGTTGGAGATGAGTTCGAACCGACCGGACTGTCGCGCGGCGACGGAGACCGGTTCGTTCACGATGCTCATCAGCGGCATCGGCAACGGCTGAAGTCCCGAGGTGTCCCACCTCCGCTTGACCTCGTCGTCGAACGCCCGAACCGTCATCCCGTCACGGAACTTACTGGTCGTGAACTGCTCCGACCGACCGGCGATGATGGCCTCCTGGTGGACCGGCTCGATGTTCGTTTCTTCCGATGCCAGGAAGGCCGTGCCGACCCAGACCCCCTGCGCGCCCAGCGCCATGGCCGCAGCGACGTGACGACCCGAGCCGATCCCGCCTGCGGCGAGCACCGGCCTGGGCTTCACGTAGTCGACGATCTGAGGAATCAGAACGAAGGAAGAGATGTTCCCGGTATGGCCGCCTGCCTCGGTGCCCTGCGCGGTGATGATGTCGGAGCCGGCCGCCATTTGTCGCGCTGCGTGTCGCACCGCACCGGTCATGCCGATGATCTGCATGCCCTGCGCATGCGCCGGTTCGGCGATGTACTGCGGCGGCTCGCCGGTCGCACAGGCGAAGACCGGCACCTTGTTGTCGAGCATCACCTCGACCTTTTCGCGGGTCGTAGGCTCGGAGTTGGACGGCACTTCGTCCGGGATCTCGACCTCCGGCAGGTTGAACTCCTGGAGGAGGTCACGCACGAAGGCGACGTGGTCGGGGTAGTCGCGCTCGATGTCCTTCCGGATCTCGTTGTTGGTCTTGCTGCCCACCTCGGCGAACTTCGCCGGCACCATGAAGTCCACGCCGAAGGGACGATCTGTTAGCGAGCTAACCCTCCGGATACCTTCGTCGAACTCTTGGGCATTCTTGAATCCATACCCCAGGACTCCCAGACCGCCGGCGTTCGAGACGGCTGCGACAAGCTCCGTTGGAGTTGCGGCGGTTGACTGCCCTCCAGACCCGTTGTTCATCCCCGCCAGGATGATCGGGTATTCGATACCCAGGAGATCGCACAGTGGTGTTCTCAGACTGGCCATGACTCACCCCCTTGGTGGTGCCAATGATCGATTGCCGCCAGATTGCAGCGACACCTTAGGACGGGCACGAAGAAGGGTCAATCGTGAGTGGGATGCGATTACAGGCGCCGATTCATTTCTGTGAGACGGAGAATGTCGTGGTACTCACGAAGGTACCGGGAGCGTCGTTCCAATCAACGCGCAGGCAGTAGTACTGGGTGTACGTCGTGATTCCCGCGGGGACCGAACTCTTCCACGGTGAAGGTGTCGTCCCTATCGCGATGGCGGCCGCACACCCGTCGTAGCTTTCCGGTGGAGAAGACTCCATGTACCTCAATGCTCCCGATGAAATGGTGATCGTCGGCGAAGTTCCGGCATTCTCAGTCGCGACGACGGTGCCACCCATGATTGGTTGCTTCTCACCGTCACGTTTACGCCGGCACCCTGGGCGAGCCAGGCGTAGTACACCCCGGCGTTGCCGGCGGTTCCGGGCAACGCGATCACCGTATCCGCCGAGTCAGAAACCGCTCCATCCGGGTCAAGGTTCGTCCCGAACTGGGCGCTGGAACTCCCGAGGGTGATCGTGATCGTCGCGACTCCTGTGGTTGTATCGGTCGCGGAATCATCCACGGTGGGATTCACGGTCGATGCTCCGGTGACCGTGGTCACGTCCAGCGTCGTGTTCCACCCGATCGTGACGTTGACGACGATATTCGCGGTTTGAGTCGGGAGGAGAACCCCGACGTCCGGGAGACCATCTTCGTCGGTGTCCACGAGTTGAGTTACCAGTTGTGGCCGCTGCATCTCCATCCTCGTGAGATCCCGCTTGCTGACCTGAATGCGATCGAAGCGATCGGTTACAGGCCGATACGCGATTCGGGAGGATGGGGGATCCGGCTCGGACGCCACGGCTGGTACTACACGGCTTCTGGCGATCGGGGAGTCCTGATCGCCCGCGACGGCGAGCGGAACATCGTGATCGGATCCCAAAGCCCGGAGGAGTTCGTGGAGGCGATTCAGCGTTTCCGGCGGTGACGATTCCACGCGGATGCCACGGGCTCAACCCCCGCACCGCCCGTTCTCTGATCGCACCGAGCGGCACGGTCACCGTGGACCGGTCGGTTACACCTGCAGGTCTTCCAGTTCCTGCAGTATCTCCTCCGCCGTCGGGCGGTCCGCGACATTCGACGCTACGTGCCTCCAGGCGATCGAGCCGTCCTTTGCAACGATGAACGTCGCTGGAGCTGCAACCCCGTCGTTCAGCAGGTCGAAGACCCCGTATTGCCGTGCGGTCGATTCGGTGGGATCCGCGAGGATGGTGAACTCCGCCTCTGTGTATCCGACCATCTCGGCGGCTTCGGCGGTCGCGTCGGTGCTCAGTGCTACCAGTTCGACGTTCTGATCGAGGAACCGGCTGTAGTTTTCTTGCAGCTCACCGAGCTGCGCACGGCAGATACCTCAAAAAACTCCCCGGTAGAACACCAGGACCAGGGCTTCTCGGTCTGCAAGCAACTCCCCGAGCGCCCGCTGTTCTCCTTCTGCGCTCGCCAGCATGAACTCCGGCGCGGGATCTCCAACGGTTGGTGCGTCGCTGCCCCCTCCACCCGCCAGAAGCGCGACCGGCGCGATCACGGCGACGATCGCCAGAACCACGACGAGTCCAATGATCCGGGAGGAGGTCCACCATTGCCGTTGCGCCGTCGACTCTTGTCGTCTTCCCGCACGCTGTCGCCGCGGACGTTGCTGCCGGGGCCGCGATCTGCTCACTCTTCCAAACCTTTCGGTATCAGTCCTTTGCTTCTCAGCTCATCGGCTCCGGAGCCAGGCGACACCTGAAACCTCGAACGGTAGACTTCGCCGCCCCTTGCCATCGCCTACCCATGCCACGAAATGGTGCTCAAGCCGCGACGCAGCACGCACCCCGGCAGGCCTTTAGACCGAAGAGGCATGCCGGGCAGAAACACAGGGAGCGGTCTTCTTCTTCATCCTCACCACGGATCCCCTCCAGGCCTTCTCGGATCAGCCACGGCGTGAGGAGGAGAGCGGTCCCCGCGTCCAACCACCACCATCCAACGAGGGCGTTCGCGGCAAGGCCCACGAGCAGGGTCACGGAGAGGTACGAGCACGCCAGCGTTTCCTTGGCCTCAGCCGCCAGAGCGGGGATATCGCCTTCTGCGGCCGTTCGGAGTTTCCAGAAGGCTAGAGCGGGCATGACAGTCACGGAGGCGGCGGCCAGCGCGATTCCCGCGACGGATTCGTCGGCGCCGGATTGGTTGCTCAGGGTCCACAGGGATTGGAATATGACCGCGGCGGCGAGGCCGAGGAAGGTCCAGCCGATAAACCGCAGCGCTAGGGTTTCGACCCGCTCCCCTCGCTCCGGGTCCGAGATTCCGAGTCGCCACAGGACGACGCCCGCGGCGGCAACCTCCAGATAGCTATCTGAT
>CAZIBZ010000183.1:0-5290 GCA_964537445.1 uncultured Dehalococcoidia bacterium
TCCGCAAGGCTGCGGCCAGGCGCGGGGCGCGAGTTTGGATGCGTGGGCGGCGCAGGGCTGAAGTGCGGCCCGTAGTCGCGGAGGACACGCCAACTCCAGAACTCCTCCCCGTCTCCATCACGGGGCAACAGTTTCTCTTCGCCCCTCGACCGAGGTTGACGTGGGGTCTTGGTGGAACTCCACGATTTCACCCTCGCAGGACCCGCCTCGCCGCGCTGTTCCATCTCTTCAGATAACCGTCGGCGAGCACCTCAGGATGGGCGTCCGCGTACTCCATAAACCACGTTGTAAGTCCGTCCCACTCCGTCACGTTGCCCGCTGGATGCCGAGCCCAGCCACGCGCCTCCAGGGTCCACGACGACTTCGCCTGGTTCTTCAGCATCGAGGCGGTCACCCAGTTCGATGCATCATCAGCGCCGCCACGCGCTATCGGAACGACGTGATCGACCGTGGGGAACAGCTCCCAGAAGACAATGTGAGACTCGCTCATCTTCCAGTTCGGGTCCGCCGGGAACTCCGACGGCAAGAGCTGCGAGAGTAGCCTCAAAGCCGCAGGGCAGACGAGACGGACTCCGCGGTATCGATCTACGAAGCCATCGCGAGCGAAGATCTCCATCGACTGGAACTCGGTGTACTTCCGCGACCCTCGGGATTGGGGCTCGAACGGGTATTCGGCACGAGCGACTCCTGCCGCGCTCGCGTCATCTCCCTTGGTCAGGAGGCTGCACACCCTGTCGATCACCTCGGCCTTGTCATCGCGCACGGCCAAATCTTGTTCCATGAAGCCCCCTCGACATCCAGAGCCCCTCCAGGCGATCCGGTGTCGATTCCGTTCTATCGATGCGCAACAATCTCATCGTGACCATGGGTTTGACCACCATCAAGGCACGGCCTCCCACGAAACTCCGTGCATCGATACTCATCCCGCGCCCGCTATCCTTCATCGAGATCGAGACCATGGGTGAGATGGACTTGGGAATAACGGAGGTCGACCCGAGCCAGATCGAACAGGTGCTCATAAGCCTCGCGATCAACTCCCGCGACGCCATGCCGGACGGCGGCAAGATCATCTTCGAGACGGCCAACGTGCGCCTCGACGAAGCGTATGTTGCGCGGCACCCCGACGTGATCCAGGGCGAGCACGTCATGCTCGCTGTGAGCGACAACGGCATCGGCATGACCGACGAGGTGCGGGAGCGCATCTTCGAGCCGTTCTTTACGACGAAGGAGCCAGGCAAGGGCACCGGCCTCGGGCTCTCGACTTGTTTCGGCATCGTGAGACAGAACGACGGGCACATCACATCCTACAGCGAGCTCGGTGTCGGTACTACGTTCAAGATGTATTTTCCCCGGGTCATCGACCCGGCGGACTTCTCCGAGTACGACCGCTACCAGGAAGTCGTTCCCGAGGGGAACGAACGAGTTCTTGTCGTGGACGACGAGTCTACCATCCGGGACATGGCTGCGACCGTGCTGCGGAACTACGGATACACCGTGGCGGAGGCCGAGAACGGCAGCGAGGCGCTCCGCGTAATTCACGACTCCGACGACGGGAAGGTCGACTTGCTCCTGACCGATGTGGTCATGCCGAATATGGGCGGACAGGAGCTAGCAGAACGACTCACCCAGATCGATGGAGAAACCAAAGTTCTCTACACGTCGGCCTACACCAACGGCTTCCTGGACCACGACCCCGATTCGGATGAGAGCCCCGACTTCCTCTCGAAACCGTTCACGCCTGAGTCGCTGGCGCGCCGAGTCCGCGACCTGCTCGACTCATAGCTGCGCCACCCCGTTCGTGAAAGCTGGCCCAGGGACAGTTTCGGAACGCACCGACCCTGTCTTGCTTCCCACGCATGATCTGTGATCACGGCGACCGCGATGCACGTTCGCCCCTTCGACGTGCCCAGGGGGTTGGCCTGTCGAGTGACCGTGGTAAACCAGTCCTCGCTGGTCTCAACCAGCACGGGTCAATGACCTGTTCGATACCAAGACGCGTTCGGCTGCGTTCCTCTTGCGCTCCCGGAACACAAAGAAGGGCAGACCTTATGGCCTGCCCTTGATCCGCTCATGTGCGTAGCCTCACGAGGAGTGGGAAATTCCCCGCTCCCCAAGAAGAAAATGTCGATGCGCTGGTCCGCCTGGGATTGCCGCTAGCCGTCCGCGGCCTTGTTCAGATCGGCACCGGCGGTAAACCCGACTCGCTTGTGGGCCGGCACGGTGATCAGTTGACCAGCCTGCCCTCCTCGAATCGGCTTGACCTTGCGAGCCTTGACTTCTCGGATAGAGAACGAACCGAAGCCGGTGAGCACGACCTTGTTACCATCGGCCAGCGCTCCGTGAATCGAGTTCAAGACTGCGTTCAGGGCGCGTTCGCCCTCTGCTCTGGACCCGCCTAGTTTACCCGCAACCTGCGCGGCGATATCGCTCTTACGAAGATCTGCCATTGACAGCCGTCCTCCTTGCAAGATTCCTTATCGTGCCGTGGCAACGCCGTAAGCCATTGCCGCCTCAGCACCCGATGTTATTGGGATTCACCCGGTCTGTCAACCCCCCGATGGGGGAACTCATCAGATTGAGCCAAATGTCACCGTCATCAGGCGCCATCTGACCTAACAATGCGGCACTACGAGGCGTTGTACATCCATAGGTGGCAGACGGATTTGTGCATCGCCGTTCTTCGCTTGGGCATCCAACCCATCGAGCACCGTGACCCGCATTGACAGACAAACTAGCCCACCCGCGCAACACAAAGTATACTGAGAAGGGGCGATTCGAAAGGTTCTCTCGGCTCGCCCGGACGGCACCATACCAAGAGGCGTGGACTCTGCGACAGTGATCAACCGCACACCTTTCCCATACGGAAAACCGTCATTCGATCACCCGGTGGCGGGTACCCCTGCACCCACACCCACAGCGAGCCGTCCCGATCGATCACGCCCCAGACCCGCGCTGCTGCTCGTCCTCGTTGGCGTCCTGCTCGGGTTCGGAGCCGCGTGGTTTGTATTTGACTCCGATTGGGCTATCGACCCGAACCTACCTCCACTGTATGACGAGATCGTCGTCAAATCCGTGTTCGACAAGTCCGTTCCGGCTGTCGTTGAGGTACGCACCATCATCCAGGTCGGCAGACGCTTCGGCCAGGGCTCCGGCTCTGGCTTCTTCGTAGACGACCGGGGCCACATCATCACCAACCATCACGTCGTGGACGACGCTGCGGAGATCACCGTGCGCCTTCAGGACGGACGGGTCCTGTCGGCAGAAAAGCTCGGCAACTCCCCCCACGACGACCTCGCGGTGTTGAGAGTCGATCCCAACGAGGTCCGCGGCATCCGCCCTCTCGCGTTCGCGGACTCCGACGATATCTCCCCCGGCGAGATGGCGATCGCCATCGGCAGCCCGTTCGAGAACTTCAACTCGGTCAGCGTCGGCGTGGTCAGCGGCGTCGGGCGGGTGGGTCCCGAAAACACGTTCGGCCTCGGGACTCAGAGGTCCATCCCCGACATGATCCAGACCGATGCGGCGCTCAACCCCGGCAACTCCGGGGGACCTCTGCTAAACGCACAGGGTGAGGTCATCGGCGTCAACTCGTCCGTTCAGATTCGGAACGGCGTGCAGATCGGAGTCGGGTTCGCCGTCGCCAGCAACACCGTCCAGCAGATTATCGACAACCTGAAACAACCGGGGGAGTTCACCCGACCGTGGATCGGATTCTCCGGGGACGACGTGGAAGACCTGCGGGCACAGGCACGCCGCCTGGCCGTCGACACCGGAATCTACGTAAAGCACGTTTGCGATGGCGGCCCCGCTGAGAGGGGCGGTGTCCGTGACGACTACCTTTCCTACCTCGCTACGAGGCAGATCAGCGGTCGTGGCGACATCATCACCGGAGTTGATGGACAGGCGGTGAACGACATGGCCGATCTTCTTTCGTACGTGAACGACTTGCAGCCAGGCGACCAGATCACACTCAACCTCATCCGCAACGGCAGTCCCGCGACCGCTGAAGTAATCCTGGGCGAATGGGAAGAGAACTGCGACTAGAGCGAGCGCCGCATTGGCCTCATTCAATCGGTGGCCATTCGCTCTCGACCCCCTTCAGCACGATGGTATGATCTTCGTGTCCAATCCTTCCTGCCGCTCGACCTAAAAGTCAACTCATGCCATCGAAACAGACCGCAGACGTAGTAATCGTCGGGGGAGGACTCGCGGGCATCGCCACGGCCTATTACCTGGCCCGCGACGGCGTTTCCTGCACGGTCGTCGAGGGGGACTACATCGCCGGCCACGCCTCCGGGTTCGCGTACGGTGGCATCGGCCACCTTGGCCGCGCCGGGAGCCCCGGTCCGAACCACCCCGTCGCCGCACTGAGCGCCGGACTTCACGCAGAGTTGAAGGAATCCCTGCCCGACCAGACCGGCATCGACATCGAGTATCGCACCAAGCCGGTCATCTCCGTGGCCTTCACCGACGACGAAGTCCGCGAGGCGAAGCTCAATCTCGCCTGGCAGCAGCGTGAGATCGGCACGCCGACCCGTTGGGCGGATATTCACGAAGCACTTGGAATAGAAGCCCGCGTCAACCCCGCCGCCATCGGAGCGGTCGTCACGGACGGCAACACCAACCTGCACCCGCAGCGCCTCACTTTAGCGATGGCACAGGTCGCCGAAAGCAACGGCGCAACAATACGATACGGGACAGTCACTGGACTCCTCAGCAATGGCCGTACGATAACCGGAGTCACTATGTCTGACGGCGATATCACCACCGATCGAGTCGTCCTGGCCACCGGTCCGTGGATGGGACAAGCATCCGATTGGCTGGGAACAACGATTCCCGTCGAGCCGCTCAAAGGCCAGATATTGCGCCTGCGAGTGCCCGGGCCGCCGATCGTGGCGTCCATCGGATGGGGACCCCAATACGCCACATCGAAACCCGACGGCCTGCTATGGACAGGTGCGACGGAGGAAGACGCCGGGTTCGACGAGATCCCGACCGGGAGCGCGAGGACCAGGGTAATGGATGCTGTCGTTCACATGCTCCCCTACACCGCCGATGCGCAGCTCGTTCTACAAACGGCGTGCCTCCGTCCCATGACACCGGACAAGGCCCTCCTGCTGGGCAGGGTGCCTGGCTGGCAGGGTGTGTACCTCGCGTCCGGCGGCGCGCGCCAGGGAATCTTTCTCGGCCCCGGGATCGGGCGGGTCACCGCCGATCTCGCCACGGACAAAGATCCGAGCGCTCCGATCGACGGACTGACACTCGATAGATTTCAGTAGCACCCGAGTAT
>CAZIBZ010000184.1:0-2816 GCA_964537445.1 uncultured Dehalococcoidia bacterium
ATGCTGCCCTGTTGCCGTGTTTCGCGACCCTGAGCCCCGAACCGGCAGCCACGAGGGCGGCGGCAGTGGAGATGTTGAACGTGTGTGCCGCGTCGCCGCCAGTGCCGCACGTGTCGAGCAGCCCGGCCGCGTCCGCTACATCGACGCGGAGAGCTTTGTCCCGCATGACCCGAGCGAGGCCGGCAATCTCGGAGACGGTCTCGCCCTTCAGGCGGAGTACCGTGATAAATCCAGCGAGTTGAGCCGGAGTGGCTTCGCCATCCATGATCTCGTTCATGACCTGAACCGCTTCGGTCTGAGTCAGGTCTTCCCCATCGACGAGCTTGCCTATCGCTTCTCGGATCATTGGAGGACGCCCTTCGTTAGATCCCGCATCAGCGTCTCGTGACCGTATACCGCTGGTCGGTTTTCGCGACCAACCCGCGTTCGACCAGCGACGTGAGAATCGAGCGCGTGACCTCTCCCCTTCGTTGAGCAACCGGCGGGTTCAGTCCGGTGCGCTGCGCCACTTCGGCGTTCGTCAAGCCGGCGGTGGGGCCGGTCCGTAGCGCGTCGAGGACGAGGTCCTCCGCCCGAGCCAAAACCTCCGGGCCGGTCGGCTGGTGGAAAGGAGGAGAAACGTAGTCGGGTGCGTCGTTGCCGGCGAATCCCCGAGACAACCGTTTCGCGATGGTCGCGAGCACTCCGGTCACCGGACCGAGGACGGCCGCGAGGGCCAACCCCTTGAATAATCGCCTGGCCATCTATCGCTGCTCCCCATCCAATGCTGTCCTCAACGACAGCATCATCATATGCGCGGGGCCTGCCATCGGGTGACGATCGCGAGGGCACCGGTGGCAGAAACGACGGCCGAAGCGAAGAGGAAGGTTGATTTGAGGCCGTACTCGTCTCCGAGGAACCCCGCGAGGGTTGGCGCGGCACCGGCCACGACCGTCGCGGCTCCGAAAACGAGAGAGACCGTCGTTCCCTGGACGTCTTCTTCGATCACGTCGAGGGCGGATGCCAGGAGGATCGACATCAGCGGAAACAGGAATGCCCCCATGACCGCGACGACAATCATGAACGGGAGCCCCGCCGGAGCGATAGTGAGCGCCGCGAAACAGAGACCGAGGGTCGATAGGGCTGGAGCGAGGACGACTTTCCGACCCCAACGATCTGAGAGAAACCCCATCAACGGCTGAGAGCCGACACCGACGACCTGGGCGAGCGCCAAGTAGAAGCCGAGCGTTGCGGACGAGACCTTAAGGTCCTCGCGCAGGTAGATCGGGAGGAAGGTGAAAGTCACGCTTTGTCCGGCTGAAAAGCCGCCGGCGAACAGGAGGATCAGCAGGAGCCTTCGGTTCCTGAGAGTCGATCCGAGCGATCGGAGGTAAGGGCCAACCCCAGGGCTCGCGGCCGATTCGGTCGGGACGGTTTTCAGAAGAGCCCAAATCGCGATTCCAGCAAATAAAGCCGGGACGATACTGCCCTGCGCCAGTGCTCGCCAGCCGAAGTAGCCGAGCGCGATTCCCGCCAGAGCGGGTCCCGCCGCCTCGCCGAGACTTCCGCCGGTGCCGTGCAGCGCGATCGCGAACCCGCGGCGAGTGGCGAACTGACGCGACAGGGATGCGATCGCACTCGGGTGCCAGAAAGAGATCGTGATGACCATGAGCGAAGCAGCAAGGGTCGCGAACAGAAACGAATGCGTCAGGCCGAGGCCGAAAGCGAAAACACCGATGAGCGCGATCGAGATCCCAAGGATCTCGGCACGAAAGCGGCTGAAGCGGTCGGCGATGAACCCTGCTGGGAGGTTCGCGATACCACCGGAGACGAACCTCGCGGTCGACATCAGCCCGACCTCGACGTTCGTCAGTGCCAGGCTCGTTTTGATCTCCGGCAGCAGTACGAAGAAGGCGGCAGCCAGGAAATGTTTGAGTCCATGCCCGGCGATCGTGGTGACAAGCAGCGTGTTCCGCTGCCGGCCGTTGATTTCCGCCGTCTGTCCGATCTCCGGAGTTTCTGTCACGCGATGGGGTCCGCTTTCGATTCCAGGAAGTTCCTGAGCAAATCCTTTCCAACCGGAGTCATGATGCTCTCCGGGTGGAATTGGACGCCCTCAACCGGGAGAGATCGATGACGTACCCCCATTACAACCCCGGTGTCCGCCCTGGCGGTGACCTCGAGATTATCCGGTAGATCCTGCGGTTCGACCGCGAGCGAGTGGTACCGGATCGCTTCGAATGGGTTCGGAAGCCCCACGAAAACGCCCTTCCCATCGTGATTGATGAGGCTGGATTTTCCGTGCATGATCTCGCCCGCGCCGCTGACGGTGCCGCCGAAGGTCTGGCCGATGCACTGATGTCCTAGGCATACGCCGAGCACTGGGACGCGTTTCTCCGCGAAGCGGCGTACGACGTCGTTCGAAATCCCCGCATTGTCGGGGGTGGATGGGCCCGGGGAGATCACGATCTTTTCCGGCGCGAGCGCTTCGATCTCGGCGATCGTCGTCTGGTCGTTGCGTTTCACAACGACGTCGGCGCCGAGTTCCGAGAGGTACTGGTAGAGGTTGTAGGTGAAGCTGTCGTAGTTGTCGAGTAAGAGAATCATCGTCGGGTTCCTTGGAAACTGAAGTATCCGGTTAACGGGTGGAGGCTGCGCGGGAAAGGCGTTCGCGGGTGCGGACCTCTGCCTCGCCGATCGCCCGGATCATCCCCCGCGCCTTGGCGAGGGATTCTTCGTACTCGGCTTCGGGGATGCTGTCGTATACGAGGCCCCCGCCGGCCTGGACGGTGGCGACCCCATCCTTCATGACGACGGTGCGGATGCAGATGGCAACG
>CAZIBZ010000185.1:0-3477 GCA_964537445.1 uncultured Dehalococcoidia bacterium
GCGCGATCGAGTCGTTTGGATTCGACCTGGTGTCACCGGCAGTCGCTCAGGAAACTGTCAGGAACGGACTGATAGCGGTCTTGATTGCTGTCATCGGGATCCTCGCCTACATCGTTTTCGCGTTTCGTGGTGTTCCACACTCGTTCCGGTACGGGGTTGCGGCGGTCATCGCGCTCGTTCACGACATTGCCATGGCGTTCGCGGTCGCTGGCATCGCCGTCTGGATCTTCTCGTCACTGAGACTCGAGTTGAGCACGATGTTCCTGATCGGAGTACTGACACTGCTCGGATACAGCATCAATGACACGATCGTGGTGTTCGACCGGATTCGGGAGAACCTTCTTCGAGATTCCAACCGGGAGCTGCCTGCGACGGTCAATATCAGCATCCTGGAGGTCATGGGCCGGTCACTTAATACGAGCATCACGACGGCCCTTGTCCTGCTGTCGCTCTGGATGCTGGGACCGACTTCGATCCGTGACTTCCTGTTCATCATGCTGGTGGGGGTCGTCTCCGGGACCTACAGTTCGATCTTCACCGCGAGCCAGGTGCTGGTTTCGTGGCAGGTGCGCAGCTTCGGCTCGCTCCCCATCTCCGGTCGCGAAGAAGCGCCGGGATAGTTCGCCAAGTTCCCGTTGGGTGATTCCGCAACGTGAGTTCACGTCAACGACCGGTTGAGATCGACGTAGACGGGATCACGCTTTCGGGAGCCTTTTTCGCCCCCGGCGGATCGGGCACCCATCCGGCCGTGATCGTGTGCCATGGGATGCCAGCGGGACCGCCACCACCGGCGGATGCTCCTCCGGATCCAGACGATGGGATCAGCTACGCGGACTTTGCCACGGTTTGCGCGGAACGCGGGCTCGCGACGCTGATCTTCAACTTCCGCGGTACCGGGGCAAGCGGCGGGAACCTCCACGCGATCGGGTGGGCGAACGATCTCCGCGCTGTCGTCGAATGGGTGAGCCAACAGCCAGGGGTTCAGCCCGACCGCATCGGGACTCTCGGATCGAGCATGGGTGCGAGCGTCGCGCTGCACGTGGCGGCCACGGAACCCAAGATTTCTTCAGTGGTTTCATTCGCCGCACCGGCACGGATGGGGACCGGTAGCGACCCTGGGGCGATGGTCCAACGGATGCGAGATATGGGCGTGATTCGCGATCCCGGTTTCCCGCCATCAGCCGAGGATTGGTACGCGGAGTTTGGCGAACTCGATCCGTCCTCGGCGATCCCGGCGATCAGCCCCAGACGAGTCGTCCTAATCCAGGGAGACGCGGACGACGTTGTCTCTCCTGACGACGCCGGCCTGCTGTTCGGCGAGGCGGGTGACCCGAAGGACCTCGTGATGCTGCCCGGCGTTGGGCACAGGTTCAGGAGAGAGCCCTCGGCGGTCGAAGCATGTCTCGATTGGCTGGAAACGACTCTTCTCGACTGATTCGGCTGGCCTGGCGAAACGCGTGCCACGGCGGGGAGGCGTTCACTCCAGAGCATAGATTCCGGGCGGCTTGGCCAGACCCGGACGAACAGGTTGGAAGTCCATCAGGGCCGATTCGTCTCTCTTTAGTCGTCCAGTACTATCCAGAGCATGGGGACCGCCGATCGCTATCTCGAAGTGCACGTGACTCCGGGGTCGAAGCGAACGGAGATCGATATCGATTCTGCCGCTGGGACGATTCGAGTGCACGTTTCCGCACCCGCGGAGCGAGGGGCGGCGAATGAGGCGGTGCGGAAATTGCTGGCAGACAGGCTTGACATGCCTCGGACCGCCATGAGGTTGGCTTCCGGCGCGACCTCCAGGCGAAAGTTGATCGAAGCGGACGGATTGGACGCTCCGGCCGCGATGGGTCGTCTGTTGAATCGTGATCGCTCTTCCGGGAGAACCGGGCGTGGATCGGAACGATGAACGCCGGGGAACCAAAGGGTTCGCTGTGGGCCGACCCGAGGTTCTGGCTGACGATCGCGGGCCTGCTGGGTGGGACCGGTGTCGCGGCGGGGGCGATGGGCGCCCATACGCTGGAGGGCTCGCTCAGCACTGACGATCTCGACACATGGGAAACCGCCGCGCGATACCAGATCTACCATGCGCTGGCTCTCTTCGGGGTTGCGTGGGCCGCCACGCGATTGGGCGGCGTCCTGGTAACGGTTGCCGGTATCGCCCTGACCGCCGGCTCGGTGTTGTTCAGCGGCAGCCTGTATCTGTTGGCGGTGACCGACGTGTCGATACTTGGCGCCGTCGCCCCTCTCGGGGGTGTGTCGATGATTGCCGGGTGGCTGATGCTCAGCCTGGTCGGAATCCGCGGGCTGGCTCGCCGAGGTGAGTCCGAGCGGACCTAGGTCGCGTGCGAAGCCATGCGGATGTTTCGGACGGCATCGATGCGCGCCTGAGCCATCGAGTCCGCGGCTTCGACGGTCGTCGTGCCGTTTCGGTCGGAGCGAGCGAAAACCTCGTTCAACGTGTGGTAGATCTGGCCCGTTTTCCGACGCGCTGCTTCGGAGCTGTACGGGCGTCCGATCTCGTAGGACAGGTTGATCACGCCACCCGCGTTCACGATGTAGTCCGGCGCATACAGGACGTCTTTCGCCGCGAGGTCTGCAGCGTGTCGTGGCTCGAGGAGCTGGTTGTTGGCGGCACCACAGACAACACGGGCGGAGATCGAAGGCACCGTTTCGTCGTTGATGACACCGCCGAGCGCGCACGGCACGAGGAAATCGCACTCCTGGGCGAAGAACTGGTCGGCCCGTACCGGGGTCAGGCCGAACTGCTTCTCTGCTCGGTCCACCCTCGACGGGTCGACGTCGGTTCCGTATAAGACCGCTCCTTCAGACTTGAGGTAGGGAAGCAGAGCGGAACCGACCTTCCCTAGGCCCTGGATCACGATCCGGGAGCCATTCAAGTCGTCCGATGACCAAAGCCTCTGGGCGCAGGCGAGCATGCCCTGGTAAACACCGTACGAAGTCATCGGTGACGGGTCCCCGCTTCCGCCGATCTCGGCCGAGAGACCGGTGACATGATTCGTCTCTTTCTGTATGCGCTCCATGTCTGCCGGGGAACTCCCGACATCCTCGACCGTGACATATTTGCCGCCGAGGCTTTCGATCTGCCGACCGACGGCTCGGAGCAAGCCCTCCGTCTTGCACGTCGCTGGGTCGCCTATGACAATCGCTTTTCCGCCGCCGAGATCCAGGCCCGCGGCGGCTGATTTGTACGTCATCGCTTCGGAGAGGCGGAGTACGTCAAGCAGACCGGCAGCCTCGGACTCGTGTGGCCAGATCCTCAGGCCGCCGACGGCCGGTCCGAGCGTCGTGTCGTGGATGGCGATCGCCCCTCGTAGTCCGACGCCTTCGTCGGCGAACAAGACGAGCTGCTCGTGCCCGTGCTGTTCCATGTATTCGAGATAGCTCTCGATCATCCAACCTCTCCGACCTGGATCGTCGTTGCGTCCCAGTTAGACCTCTTCAGCATCGGGATGAGGCACT
>CAZIBZ010000186.1:0-11316 GCA_964537445.1 uncultured Dehalococcoidia bacterium
ACGCACCGAAGCATCGCGGCATTTCCTACTTCATCGTCGACATGGAGAGCCCCGGACTCGTCATTCGGCCCCTCATAGACGCCTTCGGGAGGCGAAGATGGAGCGAGATCTTCCTGGACAACGTTCGCGTTCCCGCCCGGAACGTGATCGGCGAAGAGAACCGCGGATGGTACGCGGCCATGACCACGCTCTCGTTCGAACGGTCAGGGATTGACGGCCCCGCCCGGCGCGTACGGGACCTTGAGGACTTCATCGACTACGCCACGCATACGAAGGCCAACGGCGAACCGATCATCAACGATGACGTCGTCCGCCACACGCTCGCGGACGTCCGTGTTGAGATCGAGGTCTGCCGGATGATCTGCTACGAGGTCGCGTGGCTCCAGAGCAAAGGGGAAGTCCCCATTCGCGAGTCCGCGCTGACGAAACTCTTCCGCGACGAAATGATTCCCAACGTCTTTGAGAAGATGGCCCGACTGCTTCGCGAGTACGGCGCACTCATGGTCGGCGAGCCGCGGGCGCCGATGAGCGGCTACCCGGTCGCCAATGCCTACCTCGCGGGGATGAACCGCTTCGCCGGCGGCGGTCGGGAGATCCAGAAGAACATCATCGCGCAGCGCGCCCTCGGCCTCCCCCGCTAGCGATCTTCAGCGGGCGTTTCGACGTTCGAACGAAGACCCCATTGGTAACTCCCAGTCGTCGTAGAAGCGGACCACATGGGGTTCAAGCTCCTCGACCAACCGGCGGTTCGCCTCCAGCTCCGGCGGAACAGGCCCGGCCAATCGCTCTCGGAGCGCCCCGACGATTCCGTCCTCATCGATCCCTGGGAAACGGCCGTCTTGGTACACGACTCGCCCCCCCACCATCACCGTGTTCACGTCCCGGCTGCGCGCTCGGGCCACCAACGCGTCCAATGGCGCGACCGAGGGGTCAAGGTACGGAGATTCCACGCGATCCCAGTCGATGAGGACCAGGTCGGCCTGCTTCCCCGGCTCCAGGGATCCGATCATTTCAGCGCCGAATGTCGTCGTTACGGCGCCTCCCATGGTTGCCATGTGAAGCAACTGGTCTGCTGTGACGTGCTGCTCGCGCAATCCGGGAGGCCGGTGTAGCCGCTGGCTCAGCCCGATCTCCTGGAGCATGTCGTCGTCGTCGTTGATTCCACCGTTGTCCGTTCCAAGCCCGACAGTCACGCCGTGGGCAAGCATGTCGCGCACCGGCGCGATCCCCGCATGCAGGCGGAGGTTCGACCCCGGATTGTGTGAAACGCTGGTGCCCGTCTCCGCCAGGATGTCCATGTCCGCTTCATTGATCCAGGCGCAATGCGCGAACGAGATCTTGGGACCGGTCAGGCCAACCGCTTGCATCCTCTGAACCGGCGTCTGACCCGTGGTTCGCTCCGCCGCGACCCGCTCGTAAGCCGTTTCAGCGATGTGCGTATGCACTCCCATGTTTTCGCGTTCCGCCGTTTCGGCGATCTGCTTGAGTTCGGCCTCGGTCGCCCACTGGTAGCCGGACGGCGCGAGTAGGATCCGAACATGGCCCGGACGCGCCGACTCGTAGCTGCGCTTCAGGTCCAGAGACCGCGCGAGGTACTCACCGATCGGAGTACGGGACGGCGGCATCAGCTCGGCTCTGACCCGCGTCTGCAGTTCGGCAGGAAGCGAGGCGATGAACGCGTCATCGTCCCCGTAGATCAGCGCACTCTGGCTGCTGAAACTCGCGGAGTACGCAACGCGCGGGCCGATCTCTTCGAACGCCCGGAGCGTCGCGTCGATCGTCGCTCGGGACCCTCCCGCGTTCAGCATCAGGGTTGTCGTCCCGGAGCGGACCTGCTGCATCACTCCGTACATCGCCTGGAGGTATGGATCGACCGACCGACGGCTCCCCAGTAGCCAGGTCTCCAGGTGCCCATCGGTATGTCCCAGCTGGGTGCCAGAGACTCCCCCTCCGTGCTGGTGCGCGTTCACCAGGCCTGGAAGAAGGAATTGACGCCCATCTCCCAGCACCTCCGCCGCCGGATACCGCTCGCGAAGGGTGGTGTACTGGTCGGCCTCCCCGACCACGCCGTCGTTCACCACCACGGCTCCGTCTCGCAGCAACTCGCTTCCTCCATCGAGCGCCGCCCGGACCAGCACGTACATGCCTCGAACAAGCGTGGTCACCACCATTGAACTCCTCTTGGTCGACTTCGGGTTCAATAGTAGGTCCACGCCGTGCTAGCCTCTCCGGAATCTCGACCGATGCCTGGGGAGGCCGACGGAAAACCACATATGCGCCACGTGTAGCGTTCAGTACGGGCAGACTGATGGTCCGCCTCCGAGCAGGTCGTCTAGCACCGTCGCTGGGTCAGCATCATGGGCAGCTACCCGAACTATATCCCGATGAACGCGCCCGAGGTCCGCTCCGTAGTGGAGTCCTTCGACGCTTACGAATACGATCGCGTGTACGGCGGTTGGTGGGGCGGGAACATCGACAGTGGTCCGAAGGAGGCCATCCGAAGGTCCGCCGATCGCTACGTCGAGCGAATCTCGGACTAGACGAGGGCCGAGACTCGCCTCAGGCTCGGTTCCACCGCGAGATATCTTTGGCGATCTTCCGTACGACGCCGCTCACGTCCACCGTTGTGTCTACCCGGATGTGATTCCGTCCGATCCGCTGTTGGGTCGGCCGCATCCTTTGGTAGACCGCCGTATCCGCTTCTGAGTTGTCATCCGGGTCAACTCCCTCTGCCCGACCGGCCATCCGTTCCTCCACTTCGCCCTTCGGTGCCTCGGTCCGGACGATGACCAGCAGTGCGCTGTTGCTGTCGGCGATGGCGTACAGGGTCTCTCGGTGTCGTTCGACTAGGTTCGTAGCGTCCAGCACGACGGAGATCCCATCGCACAGAAGCGAAGTCAGGAGCCCATGCACCGCCTGGAATAAGCGGTTGCTCTCGCTCGGTGAGTACGATGGCTCGGGGATTAGCGTTCTGCGGAGAACGTCGGTCTCCAGGACCGCGAGAGGGATATCCTCGGCCAATCGCCGCGAAAAGAACGATTTGCCGGTCCCGGGCAGTCCGCTGACCAGGACGAATGACGGTTTGACCGAAGCCTCGGGCAGCGAGCCGAGCGATTCCCTCAGCAGGGTGACGTCGTTGTCTGTCTCGGATTCGCGAGTGCTCATGTCGGAAGGAGGCTCAGTATATGCCTCGTCACATCCGTTCCGCTTTGGAACCCGTTTTGCTGGCTTCTTGAGCGGCGGGTCGTCCCGGACGGTCAAATAGCAGGGCGCTCATGACCGACCGTTCCGGTACCTGGCCCGTCTCCGGGTCTCGTGGCCAGGATGCCGTCACCCGCCTCGCGAGCAGGAGCACGAGAACCGCTGCCCCGGCTGCGGCCACCGGCAGGTTCCCGATCATAAGGGCTACCACGGAGTACGCCGTGATTCCAGCTAGAGACGCGATCGGGGTCATGCGGCTCGTCGTGCTTACGATATGAGCGCGCCGCGAAAAGACCTTCATGAGTTTCGGGCTCACCAAGACTCCCAGCACGACCCAGCCGACCAAACCGATCAACGGGGAAAGGGCCAGCAATCCCCCGCCTGCCGTGATATTTCCCCGGCCTCCCTGGAACCCCAGCGTGAACGGCCACATCTGACCGGCGACCGCGGCTACCGCGCTGAGAGCTTCCGATCCGGTCCCCAGTTCGAACGCCCGTACCAGTAGAACCGCCGCCGGGCCCTTCGCCAGGTCCACCGCCATCCCCGCCGCCCCGGTCCGATATCCGGTCTGAACCCAGAGGTTTCCACCTCCGAGGTTTCCGGTTCCAGAACCGCGAAGGTCGACGCCGCGTGCTTTCGCGATCAGATAGACGATCGGCGCTGATCCGATCGCGTAGCCAATCAGGGTTGAGAGAACGTATTCCATTGGCGCCCTATGCACTCAACCGATAATCGATCGGTGCCGCATCCCTACGGATTGCTCAGGACGACCGGTACTTGAACCAAGAATCGAGATCGATCCGGGTCGGAAATCCGACCGAAGAGGCATCTACAGGCTCGTGCGCCTCGCGGCGACGGTGGACGCTGCCGATACAACGATCGGCGCGAATAACAAGAGCAGCGACGGGAGACTGAGCAAGAATGCGAGAACGAGCCGCACCCCCGGCTCGAGCGCCTGCGTCGTCAGCAGGAATCCGATCGGCAGGGCAGCTGCGATCAGCGTCATCTTCAACGTGCGGTCCGCCAGCCGGATCACGATTGCCGAGATGGCGGCGACGAAGATCATGAGGATCGCTACGTGATTATCCGCCTCCGCCAGGGTTGCGAACTCCCCGCGGCCGTACGCGAGCAACGCGACCGCGAGTACGGGTACCGGCAGGACGAGCAGGGATGCCTGGATCCAGTCGCGTCGGCTCACCCAGATCAACAGATAGGCACTCAGCGCAACGCCGGCGATCCCCAGGAATCCGCCGAACGCCCAGACCAACGGGTCGGTCGGAGAGTATCCGCGCGCGATGATCGACCAGACCGCGTGGCCCAGGGTGACCATGCTGACAGTCCCTGCCAGCAAGAACGGGAACAAGAGGTACCCGATCCATGGGTAGACCCAGGTCGGCAACCGCCTCCACCACCCCAGGGCGCTCACAGCGGTCACGAGCACCAGGGCCGGGATCAGTAATTGAAGCTCGAGCCAACGGTGCGACGCGAACAGTGCCGCCGCCAGCAGGTGCGGAGCCGCCGCTAAGCCGGCGACGACCCAAGTGCCTTGGTTGTGCACGAGGGTCAGTTCGGTGCCGATGGCCTCCGGGTCGCCGAATCTCCGAGCAGCCTCGGCGTAGGCCTCTTCACGCGTGAGCCCACGTTCCATCAGTTCGTCGGTCCGGTCCTCCAGGTGGTCGGCAAGCTCGCCGAGAACGCTGGACCGCGTCGCATTCCCCGTGCGGAGGTACCCCCGTAACGAGGTCAGATAAGTGCTCAAGCGCGGTTGCATGAACGAGGTTCGAAAGGAAAGTTCGGTCGCCTAGTCCGCCATCACCAGGTCGATCGCGTGAGAAAAGTTGCGCCACTCGGTCCGCCTACGGGCCAGCTCTTCCGTGCCCTTCGAGGTGATCGCGTAGTACCGGCGGTACTGGCCGGTCGGTGCGCTCCAGTAGAGCCCCTCGATCAGGGTCTCCCTCTCCATTCGATGGAGTGCGGGGTAGAGTGTCCCCTCCTTCATCCTGAAATACCCGTCACTGCGCTGCTCGATATGGCGCAGCAGCTCGTACCCATACATCGGCCGCTCGACGAGGAGTGCGAGCAGAAGTGAATCGGTGCTGCCTTTGAGGAGTTCACGCTCGTTCATGGCGTACTTCCTTCCTATTGCCTGGCTGACCGCCTCGGATGCACCGCACCAGCGAAGATCCGCTGCTACGAATTGTACTCGCCGGAGCGAATCGAGAGGGGTCTGGCCGTTGGAGACCGGCCACCTCCGTGAAATCGGATCGGATGACCTACTTGGACCCTCCGCTTGGAGCGGGAGCAGGAGCGCCGCTGGGTTCCGGCACAACGGCAGAGAAGCCCTGGAGGAAAATCGTTCTCAGCGGTCCGACCAACAGGAGCGCGATCAGGACAACTGCGAAGAAGGCTCCGGCAGGGACCGCCAGCACTGAGGCCGAGCTGTAGAGGTCCGTCAGCCACCCGTACCCGAGATTCGCAAGGGCCATCAGGCTCAACGCGCTCATCGTGAACAAGCTGGAAACCCGTCCCCGGATCGCGTCCGGGACCACCGCCTGGATGAAGGCGTTCGACAGGGACATGAACGGCGCTTGGAACATCCCCATCACGAATGCCGCCGCGAGCCCCAAAGTGATATTCGTCGCAAATGCCATCAACAACACGGAGAGCGAGCTACCAATGGCGGCGGTCAGCAGCGCCCGCCCTTTCGCCCGATCCTCTCGGATCCCCGCGATCGTAACGACTCCGAGCACGGCGCCGCCCCCGAAGAAGGCGATGATCAACGAGAACGCCGTCGCATCCCTACCGAGCGCTTGAGTCGCGTGGGTGGGGTAGACGGACTCGAATGCCATTGTGAATCCGCAGTGAAGTGCGAGGAATACCAGCATCGACCCGACCGGAGGATTCCGGTACGCGTAGACGACGCCGGCCGTGACGACCTCCCAGACGCTCGCGCCCTTTGGCACTTCTCCGGTCGACGGTGTCGTGATCGAGAGGACGGCGAGCGTCGCCAGGATGTACATCCCCACCGCGATGAGGAAAGCAGCACCGATGCCCCACGACGCTCCGAGGACGGTCGTACCCACGAGACCGCCGATCAAGCGGCTGCCCTGGAGAGAGATGTTGTTCAGCGCGATAGCGTTCAGCAGGTCTTCACGCGGGACCAGGTTTGGTACGAGGGCGCTCGATGCCGGAAGTTGGATTCCGCGGGCGATTCCGCTGAGCAGGGAGATTGTTACGAGATGCCACAGCGCAACGTCACCGTAAAAGAACAGCCAGGCTAGGGCCAGCGCGAAGAACACGTTCGTCGCGTGCGCGCCCGCCACCAGGTACCTTCTGTCGAACTTGTCAGCCAGGATCCCGCTGAACGGAGGGACGAGTACGAAGGGAATCATCGCGGCGAACGTGACCAATCCCACCGCGGCGGCGGACTCGTCCGAGACTCGGAATGCTAGCGCTGCCCGCGCGACGATCAACCCCCAAACGCCCGCGCCGGCAACCGTCGCGGATACCCAGAACCGGCGGTACTGGGGGTGCTTGAGCGCCGCTCCATAGCGATGCGACAGCATCTTGACGACACTCGGTTCGGTGGCCGCGCCTTGGCTCATCCCTGATCCTCCTCGTCCACCGCCGCACGAGCCCGGGTGACCCGTCGGAGAATCCTAACCGAACTGAGGACCATCCATCGAGGCGGTCGACCCGCCCGAATGTCCGTTACCGAACCGCTGATTCGATGATCCGTTGGATGGCGTACAGCGCGAATATCGCCACCATCGGCGACAGATCGATGGTGCGCAAACCGAAGCCGGCGAGGATATTCCTGATCGGCGCGAGGATCGGCTCGGTGATCTGATAGAGCAGCGCCACGATCGGGTTGTTTCCTTGGCTTGCGTTCGGAAACCAAGAAAGGATCGCACGAGCGAAGATCGCGAAGGTCAACACCGTTGTTAACAGGCTTACGTATCGAAGGATCACGTCCATAGAAAGTTCTAGCCTAGTGCTTTGGATTTTTCGTAGGCGGCAACGATTGCGTTTACGACCATCGCCCGAAGGCCGCCCGCTTCAAGTTCAAGCAGCCCTTCGGCGGTGGTCCCGCCCGGCGATGTAACCATATTCCGAAGCTCGGCCGGGTGGCTGCCGCTCTGGTCGGCAAGTACGGCGGTACCCAGAAGCGTCTGCTTGGCCATCGCCTCAGCCTGCGGTCGCGCGAGCCCGATATGGACCCCGGCGTCGATCAACGCCTCCAGGAACAACAGCACGTACCCCGGGCCGCTTCCGCTCAATGCCGTCGCCATATCTAGGAAATGCTCGGCCTCCGCGTACTCGACCTTGCCGAGGACCGCGAGCACCGAGGCGACCCGTTCGCGCTGGTGTTCCGTCGTTTCGTCCGAGGCGGTCCAGACGCTCATCCCGTATCCGACCTGTGCCGGCGTATTCGGCATCACGCGCGCGATCGCATCGTGACTGAGCAGGTTTCGCACCGTATCGATGTGTGTCCCCGCGGCGATCGACATCACGATCGCGCCGCTGTCGACGGACCCTCGCAGAGGCCCAAGTGCGGACGACACGGACTGGGGTTTTGTTGCGATCACCACGAGTTCGCAGGCTTCCACTACCGAGCGGTTGTCAGCTGAAGCTACGATGCCGTATTGAGACACCAATTGATCGCGGCGCTCCGTGATCGGCTCACCCACCGCGACCTCAGTCGGCGACGCGAGTCCGTGTGAAAGCACGCCTTTGATCATGGCCTCCGCCATGACACCACCGCCGACGAACCCGATGCGCACAGGAACTATCTCCGTATGTCCGTGATGTAGGCGTCCTGGCTCCGCGGGTAGGACTCGAACCTACGACTTGTCAGTTAACAGCCGACCGCTCTACCAACTGAGCTACCGCGGAGCGCGTTGGACGCGCAGCGACCGGAGCCCGCCGAAATGGCGCTCGTCCGCCGCTCGGCCAGTATATCGCTCGTCAACCTGACCTCCGGGGTGCCACGCCTCGATTTCTGGACTACGGTGCCCACGTCGCATACGGTTGCTCATCGATAACGGTCGCCACAAGATCTGGGCAAGTGAACTCGACTCGCCTCCGAACTATGCGCTCCCCCTTCGAGCGCCTCTTTATTTCTCTCTCCGTGAGGGACTTTCGTTGGCTGTGGACGAACAACGTTTTTATCTCGCTTGGAATCGGGATCGAGATGTTGGCCCAGGGATGGCTCGTCCTGGAACTCACGGACAGCGCCTTCTGGGTCGGTGCCGTCGCGGGGATGCGCGGGATCGGGCTCGTCGGATTCGGAGCGCTCGGTGGTGTGATCGCCGACCGGGTGAACCGGCGGAACGTCCTCATCGCCCTGCAGATCAGCCGCGGGACGGCCGCACTGATCCTTGGCATCCTGATCATCACTGGCAACATCCAGTTGTGGCATGTCTTGGCGGTTGCCGCCTATCAGGGGATCGGGCAGGCGATGACGGTTCCGGCGAGCAATGCGCTGATCTTTGACGCCGTCGGGCGCGACCTGATCCTGAACGCGGTTGCGGCCCGGAACGCCTCGTTCAGCATCTCCCGCATCGGTGCCGGAGTCGTCTTCGGCGCGTTGATCGCCCAGTTCGGCCTCGGGTATTGCTATCTCGCGGTCGCCGCTTTCACCGCGGCAGGGTCTGTGTTCCTAGTCTTCATACGTGTTGGAAAACCTGCCCTTCAGACCAGAGACTCCGTTTGGAAGAACCTGGTCGACGGGGTTTCGTACGCCTCCCGGAATCCGACCGTGCGCGCCCTCCTGATACTCAGTGTCCTCATCGAAGGGTTCGGCTTCTCGCACATGGTCCTTTTGCCCGTCATCGCGAAGGACATCCTCCACGTGGACGCGACTGGCCTCGGTTGGCTCGCCACAGCCGGAGGCGTCGGAGCGATCATCGGGACGCTCGGGGTCGCCGGCCTCGGCAACTATGGGGCGAAGGGACGGATCATCGCCCTGTCCGCGATGGTCGGCGCCGTGTCGCTCATCCTTTTCGCCAACGCGCCGTGGTTCGCGGTTTCTCTGGTCCTCGTCGGTGTGCTCAATGCCATGCTCTGGTCGTTCGATGTTACCATGGGCGCCGTTCTCCAACTCATCGTCCCGGACGCGATGCGAGGTCGGATAATAGGCCTGTACAGCCTCACGTGGGGCTTCACGCCCGTCGGTGGGTTTCTCTCCGGGTCGGTCACCAGCGCGATGGGCGCACCGTTCGCACTCAGCGTCGGTGCCCTCGCTATCCTCGGGTATGTGGCCATGACCTACCGTGTTCTGGGACGCATTCGGGATACAGACACAGCGGTCAAACCCGCCGGTGGGGCCGCACCGGGGCCGGATGATGCTAGTGGGCACCCGCAGGGTCCGAAGACGATGGAAGCGACACCTTGACGTTGGATGACGTAGGAGAATGGATCGCCACCGACCCGACGATTCTCGACGGACGGCCTCACATCCGTGGTTCGACGGTGACGGTGGCTCGGGTCCTCGAATGGATGGGAGGCGGCAAGACCGTCGATGACATGCTCCGCGAGGAACCGGCGCTGTCGCGAGCGGCGATCGAGGCCGCGGTGCGGTTCTCGGGGCGCCTATCCCATTGATCTGGCGTCCGCGGGAGACCACTTGAGATTTGAAGGGCACATCTGAATGGAACGGATTGGAGTGCTGACCAGCGGCGGGGATGCCCCCGGGATGAACGCGTGCATCCGCGCGATCGTCCGCGCTGGTCTGGCCGAAGGTCTCGAAATCTTCGGTATCCGGCGCGGTTTCGCGGGTCTCATCGAGGGAGACATCGAACCGTTGGACCGCAGGTCCGTGGCGAACGTCATCCACGTTGGTGGGACGATCCTCGGCACGTCTCGAAGCGAAGAGTTCCGGTCCAGGTCGGGGCGCGAGGCAGCAATGGCACAGATCAAGAATCACCGCATCGAAGGGCTTGTCCTCATCGGCGGCGATGGGACCTTCCGCGGGGGGGTCGAGCTGGCCCAAGAGGCGTCCAATGAATTGGCGGTCATGGGGATTCCAGGGACGATCGATAACGATGTTTATGGGACGGATGTCACCATTGGCTTCGATACCGCCGTCGCGACCGGGCTCGACGCGATCGACAAGATCCGAGACACGGCTCAATCACACGAACGTCTGTTTCTGGTCGAGGTCATGGGCCGTGACACCGGGTTCATCGCCCTTGAGACCGCGATCGCCGGAGGCGCGGAGGAGTTGATCACCCCTGAGCTTGAGTCGACTCCCGAGCAGATCTGCGACCGCCTTCGAGCGAGCTTCGACGCTGGGAAGCAGAGCGCCATCGTTGTCGTGGCAGAGGGACGCCAACCTGGTCGGTCCGTCGCCCTGGCCGAGGAGATACGCAGTCGCCTCGGGGTCGAGTCGCGCGTCGCGGTACTCGGCCACATCCAACGTGGTGGGACACCCACTCACGACGATCGCATCTTGGCCAGCGCACTAGGAGTCGCCGCGGTCGAAGCGCTGCTCGGAGGGAAAGGGGGCTCGATGGTGGGAATGGACGGAACACGCACGGTCACGGTGCCGTTGGAGGATACCTTCGGCCGCCGGAGGAGTATCGAGGACATCGAGATGATCTGGCTCTTCAGGCTGCTTTCCTCGTGATGCGTCGAGGAGCCGTCTGATGCCGGTCCCGAGTATCGGAAAAATCCGTGGCATCCAACAGATTGCCGACGACAACGGCATCTTCGTGATGTGTGCCGCCGACCACCGTGGGTCGCTCAAACGGATGCTCGGTCGTGGCGACCCAGATTCCGTGTCCTACCCGGACATGGTTGATTTCAAGACCGACCTGGCGGATGCCGTGCGGGACGTCGCGAGCGCCGTCTTGCTCGACCCGATTTACGGCGCCGCACAGGCTATCGTGGCGGGGTCCGTCCGAGGCGGGGTCGGCCTGATCGTGAGTACCGAGGCTTCCGGTTATGAGGGTGGCCCCGTGGATCGAAGAACCAATCTCCTGGAAGGGTGGGGCCCCGCGAAGATCAAGCGCATGGGCGCCTCGGCGGCGAAGATCCTCCTCTACTACAACCCCGACGTCCCTGAGGCAACTGCTCACCAGCGGAGTGTCGTCGAAGCCCTTTCGAGAGATT
>CAZIBZ010000187.1:0-5647 GCA_964537445.1 uncultured Dehalococcoidia bacterium
ACAGCCTCGGCATCACCCTCATCGGCGGTCACACGGAGGTTAGCATCGGCCTCGACCGTCCCATCGGCATCGGCGCCATGCTCGGCGAGGTCGAGAAGGGCCGCGAGATTCGCACCTCCGGGGTCGAACCGGGAGACGCCATCGTCCTCACCAGGTCCGCGGCGATAGAGGGCACGGCGATCCTCGCCGCGGAAGCCCATGAAGCGTTGACCACTGCCGGGGTCGAGGACACCGTCATCTCTCTCGCCCGGCATTTCCTTGATGCTCCGGGCATCAGCGTCGTGAAGGACGCGGCCATTGCCACGTCCGCCGTTCCGGTCCACGCGATGCACGACCCGACCGAGGGAGGCGTCGCTACCGCGTTGAGAGAAATGGCTGACGCGTCCGGTACCGGGTTGCTCATCGAAGCCGCGGCCGTCCCGTACGCCGAGGAGACCATCGCCCTTTCAACTGCTCTGAGTATCGACCCCTTCGGCCTGATCGCGTCGGGCGCGCTGCTCATCGCGGTCGCTCCCATCGACGCCCCGCGACTCATCAACACCCTGGACCAGAACGACATCCCCGCCGCACTGATCGGTCGGGCCACGGAGGCCGGTGAAGGTCTCAAGCTCCGCACCGACACGGGCCAACTCATCGACCTCCCATCCTTCGAGCGCGACGAGATCGCGCGTTACCTCAGCGCATGACCGGCCCGCCGGATCGCGGCGTCTCTGTCGTCGTCCTCGCGGGCGGCGCAGCCAGCAGGCTCGGGCGGGACAAGGCTCTCGAACCGGTCGGCGGCAGGCCGATGCTCGTCATGGTCGTCGAAGCGCTCCGCGGCATAGCCGCGGACGTCGTCATCGTCGGGGATCGGTCGGGCCGCGAAGACCTTGACCTGCCCGGTGACGTGCGGTGGACGCTCGACCGATACCCCGATCGCCGCGGACCCCTCGCTGGCCTCCACGCCGGAGCGTCCGAGGCGAAGAACGAGGTACTGCTCGCGGTCGGCTGCGACATGCCGTTCATCAACCCGATCGTCTTCGCCGTACTCGTCCATGCGCTCGAATCGGGACCCCAGGAAGCCGTCGTTCCCAGGATCGCGGGTCGATCCCAACCGCTCCACGCGGTCTACCAGCGTGGACCGGTTCTCGAGCGCTCTGCACGACTCCTCGACGACCCGGGCGGTCGCCCGGGTATCCAGGACTTGATCCGGTTGCTACGCATCCGCTACCTCGACGAGAACGAACTGACGCCGTTCGACCCGGACCTCCGTTCCTTCAGAAGCATTGATTCTCAGGACGACCTCGACCAAGCACGCGCCCTAACCGGCGAGTTGCGGCGATGAAACCGGCCACTCGCTCGTAGCAGCGTACCGGTGTCTCCTCGGAAAGAGCTGCCGTCAATCTCGCATCTCAGCGATAGGTCACTGGTGACCGTTTTCCGCCCGCTTTCGACCCATTTCGACCGCTTTCGCCCTATCGATGACTCATGACGTTCGCCGACCGCCCAAAAAAGTCCATGGCGGCAAGATTTGCCGCCGAAACACCGTTTTCATAAGCTGTTCGCCGCCGACCGGACCGGGCGTCGTGCCGTGGGGGTATGAGCACATCCGGATCGTCCGAACGGCTCTCATCACCTCGTCCACAGCGAAAGGAAGCCTGGATGACAACGGTTGCCGACGCCACCACGCTGCTCCCGACCTCGGTCCGACCGAACCACTACGACCTCGTTCTAACGCCGGACCTCAATGAGGCGACATTCACGGGTGAGGTGGGAATCGAGGTCACGGTTGCCGCCGCGGTGAACGAGATCGTCTTGAACTCCACCGAGCTGGAGTACGAGTCGGCCCGCTACGTGGCCACCGGCTCCACCGACGCGGCACGCACAGCCTCGTCGATCGACCTCGACCCGGACGAAGAGACAGCGACGATCAGGTTCGACGGCGCGCCGATCGAGCCGGGTGGCGGCCGACTGAACATCGTCTTCAAGGGCATCTTGAACGACCAGCTCCACGGCTTCTATCTCTCCTCGTACCCGGCGGACGACGGCTCGACGAAGCTGATGGCCACGACCCAGTTCGAGGCCACCGACGCCCGGCGCTGCTTCCCTTGCTGGGACGAGCCCGCTGCCAAGGCGACCTTCCGGGCGACGCTCATCGTCCCGTCCGACCTCGAGGCCGTCTCCAACACTCCCATCGAAAGACGAGCCCCCTCCCGCTACGCCCCGGGCCGCGATGTCGTCGAGTTCAAGGCGACGCCGAAAATGTCCACCTATCTGCTGATGTTCACAGTCGCCGACCTGGAATCGATCGAGGCGGTCGGTGACAACGGGACGCTGGTGAGGATCTGGACCACCGCCGGTCACTCCGAGCAGGGGCGGTACGCGCTGGAGGTCTCCGTCCGGCTGCTGGAGTACTACAACGAGTACTTCGGCGTGCCGTACCCGCTGGAGAAGCTGGACCACCTCGCCATCCCGGACTTCGCGGCCGGGGCCATGGAGAACTGGGGCGCCGTCACCTACCGCGAGATCGCGCTCCTGTTCGATCCCGCGAGTTCGTCACCCGGTACCCGGCAACGGATCGCCGAGATCATCGCGCACGAGATGGCACACATGTGGTTCGGCGACCTGGTGACGATGAAGTGGTGGAACGACCTCTGGCTCAACGAAAGCTTCGCTTCCTGGATGGCGACGAAGGCGGTCGACGTCCTCGAACCCGAGTGGGAGGAGTGGACGCAGTTCATCACGATGGACACGATCGCCGGACTGAACCTGGACGGACTCGAAAACTCGCACCCGATCGCCCAGGACGTGAACAATCCGGACGAGGTGAGCCAGCTCTTCGATGCAATCAGCTACAGCAAGGGCGCTTCGATCCTCCGGATGCTGGAAGAACATCTAGGCCAGGAGGCGTTTCGCTCAGGCCTGCGCCAGTACATGGAACGACACGCGTACGGAAACGCGGCGGGCGCGGACCTGTGGCAAGCCATGGCGGATGCCTCCGGGCAGGGCGTGCCAGCGATGATGGACTCCTGGATCCAGCAGGTGGGCTTCCCGGTCGTCAACGTCGACATCTCGCGCTCAGGCAACGGCGTGAGTGCGGCAATCACACAACAGCGGTTCCTGTACTCCGGGCCCAACGAAGACCCGACGCGGTGGCACGTCCCGGTTCGGATCGGGCACGCGAGTGACGCACACGCGGCCTCACTGATGATGACGGAACGCTCAACCGATGCGACCGTATCCGGCGTCGCATCCGACGGCTGGGTGAAGGTCAATGCTGGGAGGACCGGGTTCTACCGGGTCCGGTACGCGGGAGACGAACTGGCACGGCTCACCAGCGGTGTGCGTCGAGGCGAAGTTTCCGCATCCGACCGCCTTGGACTTCTCGACGACACGTACGCGCTGGCACGCGCGCGCCTCATCGACGTTACCGAATTCCTCAACGTGGCGGCCGCCCACGACTCGGAAGAGGATTTCAGCGTCTGGTCGGCATTGGCTGGCCACCTGGGCGGCATCGAGTCTCTGCTCGCGGACGAGCCATTCATCGATGAATACCGAGCGTGGGGACGTTCCCTGACCGAAAACGTGGTCGAGTCGGTCGGCTGGGACCCCGACGGCGACGAGCCTCATCTGCGATCCCTGCTTCGGTCGACGATCCTTGGCCAGGCCGGCGCGTTCGGCGATAAAGCTGTGTTGGACGAAGCCGGACGAAGGTTCGGAATGTATCTCCAGGACGAGTCGTCACTGCGACCGGATATCCGGGCGGTCGTGTATTCACTGGCCGCCGAGAGCGGCGACACGGAAACATTCGAAATCGTCCGTCGCCTCGCCAGGGACTCGACCTTCCAAGAGGAGATGGTCCGGTTCCAACTCGCGCTGGCACGATTCCAGGACCCGGCGCTGATCGGTCGGGCACTCGACCTGGTGCTCTCGGATGAAGTGCGGGTGCAGGATTCGCCGCGTTTGCTGATCGCGCTAGCCTCGAATCCAAGAGGGAGAGACGCGGCGTGGGAGTACCTGAAGGCAAACTGGCCCGAGTTCGATCGACGGTATGGCGGCGGCGGGTTCGCGGTGATGCGGCTGGTCTCGATACCGGGTGGGTTCTCGACCGAGGAGGCGAAGGCGGACGTCGAACGCTTCTTCACCGACCATCCGGTGCCGTCCGCGACGCGAACCGTTCAACAGTCGCTGGAGCGGATCGAGTTGAACCGGCTGTGGCTAGAGGCAAACCGAGACGGGGTCAGGGAGTGGCTGGAGCATCGCTCCTGAGGGAACGCCGGCGAACCCGCTGGTAGGGTGAGGCGCACGTGACGTTATGCACTCTCAGCCCGCTAATCACGACCTCGCGACCGATCTGAATCACCCGGACCGGCCGCGTCCCGGGCCGTCCTATCCGACGAGCATCCAACGCTTCCGTGCCCCGGGGTTTGTCGGGTGGGACGGATGAGAAGTCAGAAAGGCGAATCCATGGAGACAGGACCGGGCACTAGCGGCCGTGACCGCCCACGACTTGAGATGACCGAGGTCGCCCCGGGCGTCCACGCGATCGAACTCCCGGTCGCCGCCGCTGGCGACGAGGCCCGGGACGCCCCGCACGTCTACTGGGTGCCCGGCGCGGACCGGGGCGCCCTGATCGACGTCGGCTATGGGGACGCGGAGCGCGCCGACACGTTCAGTGCTTCCTGGGTCGCGCTGACCGCGGGACTGCCGGCCCTCGATCGACCTCCGCTACTCCTGCTGACCGACCGCTACGGCGAGCATGTCGATGGCGCCGCGGCATTCAAAGCGAGGACAGGAGCCGAAGTCGCACTTGGACGTGGCGACGTGGAAGCGGTTCAGACCGCCGCCGACGACGCGAGGCTGATCGACCTGCCTCTCGACGGTGACGAATCATTCGAACTCGGGGGAAGTAGGCGGATCGTCGCGGTTCCCACTCCGGGACACACGCCCGGCAGCATGTCCTACGTCGTGAAGGACGAGGGGATTCTGTTCACCGGCGACTTCATCCTCGGCACCGAGACGAGCACAACGATCGATCCCGATGGCGCCGGGGACATGGCGGCTCACGTCGCATCTTTGAAGAGGGCACGTGACCTCGAGCCTCGCCTGATCCTGTCGTTCCATGGGCCTCCGGTGGCGGACCCGATCGGCAAGATCGACCGGCTGCTCGAGCGGAGGCAGGAACGGGAAGACCAAGTTATTGCGCTGCTCGCTGAAGGCATAGGCGAAGTCGACGAGATCCGGGCCCGGATGTACGAGGGTTTAGCCGATGGTCTCCGGAACGCGGCCAAGAGTCAGGTCCTGGCGAACTTGATCAAGCTGGCCGGCGAGGGTCGCGCCGTGGAGATCGAGCCCGGCCGCTCGTACCGGGCTGGCACCTAGTAGTTAGGCTGCAAGAAGAACCTCGAGCTCGTGTTTGCGGTGGAGGTCGACTCTAGACGGGCTCCCCGTCCAACCACGTTTGAGAGTCTTTCACTTTCACCGCCTACCTGTCGTTTGGCCGCCAAGCGAACGATGTTCAACGAAGGGGTGTGCAGCGAGGCCAAGATCCAGACATATGGGCCGAGGGGCACTGACGATCGCTCGACAGCGGAACCCTGAGTGATCGCCTCGTAGGGATTCGTGGGGTTTCCATTTCGCCGGTCAGTCGTGGCGAGCCCGAATTCTC
>CAZIBZ010000188.1:0-3541 GCA_964537445.1 uncultured Dehalococcoidia bacterium
TCGTGGGTGGCGCTCGCGACGCCGAGGATGCATCGTTGGAGATGACCGCGCTCCGGGAGACACACGAAGAGGTGGGGATCCCGCCGGAAGACGTCCGCATCCTTGGCCAGATGAGCGACCACGAAACGCGTTCCGGCTTCATCGTGACGCCGTTCGTGGGCAGCATCGTCGCTGACCGAAGCTACGAACCAAGCGCCATCGAGGTCGCGGAGCTCATGGAGGTTCCCATCTCCGAGCTGTGGGCCCGCTACGAGAAGGGGCCGGAAATGGTCTCCTATGGTGGAGGCACGCCTTCACCCGCCTACGAGTTTCATCACGACGGCAATCGCATCTGGGGCGCCACCGCACGTATGCTCGTGGACTTCCTGAATTTGATGAAGGCCGGATAAGACACGAGCGCCGCTGGTCTAAACTAGCCAAACATCACGAAGAGTGAGGGGGGGGCGTCTTGCCGGATTACAACGAGATCCTCTACGAAAAGCAGCGCGGCGGTGTGCTCATCACGCTGAACCGGCCCGAGGCCCTAAACGCGATCAGCCGCACGCTCGAAGATGAACTCCATGCGGCGCTCGACGAAGCGGACAGCGATCCGGAGGTCCGGGCGATCGTCCTGACCGGGGCCGGGCGAGCGTTCTCGTCCGGATACGACCAGGGTGGCGGAGGCGGCCGTCGGCGAGACCTCGTGTGGCCGTACGGCGTCCCGGAAGGAATGAGCGTCGCCGAATATATCGACTCCTGGTTCGGCGACAACAAGCGCTTCATCCACATGTGGGAACTGGGCACGCCGATCATCGCGGCTGTGAACGGGTGGTGCATGGGCGGCGGGTCCTGGTACGCCCTTTACTCGCACATGACGTTCGCGTCTGATGCCGCCGTGTTCTCCCAACCGGAAGTTCGTCATGGCTCGAACACCAGCTTCGTGTGGATCCTCAACGCCGGGTACAAGAACGGCCTACGGTACAGCCTCACAGGCGACCATATCGATGCACAGGAAGCGCTCAGGGTTGGCCTGGTCAACGCCGTCTATCCGCAGGACCAACTCATCGAAGAGTGTTTCAAGATCGTGGAACGGATCGCCCTCGTCTCACCGGAAACGGTGAAAATCAATCTCGCGGTCGCAACCATGGGACTCGAGATGATGGGCTTTCACAACACCATGAAGCTGGACGGAGTCCTTTCCGCACCGGCTCATGTGATGCTCAGGGAAGAGTTCAGGCGACCTCTGGACGAAGCGCGACGAGACCAGGGGATACGCGCCTACCTGCAACTCCGGGACGGCCCGTTCCAACCCGAGCCCTTCGGCCCACGTTCGCGGCAGGCCCAGGAGCGCTCGGACTAGCTCCGGCTTCCCCGCATCACGAGCCAGCTGACTCTACGGTCGTCCGGGGACGAGGAGTCCTGATAAAGACCGCCATCACCGCCGCGATGGAGAAGAGCACGATGAACAGGCCGAACGCGGGTCGGTAGGATCCCAGAATGTCGAAAATCAGGTTCATCAGGATCGGCCCGGCCGCGCCGAACCCGAAGGTGATCACGAAACCGGTCGATCGGACTGTGCCAAGGCTCAGGCGCCCGAAGGAGTTCGCCCACAGGACTTCCTGAGTTACTCCCAGGCTGGTGATGCCGACTCCGTAGATCATCACAGCGGCCCAGAGGAAGATTGGCTCGGAACCGAACAGGAACAGCGCAGCGCCGACGCCCTGGCACGCGAACGGGAATATGCGGACGCTGGGGCGGTTCGCGTGCTCCGCCAGCAGTCCCACCAACGGGAGCGTCACCGCCATCACTAACGCCCGGGCCGTCAACGTCCCAGCCACGATCGTGTCGCTGTAGCCCAGATCCTGTGCATACGGCGCGAGGCTGATGTTGATGCCCTGAAAGGCCAGACTCGCGACGGCGAACGAGAGCGACAAGAACCAGAATGTCGGCTCGCGCAAAGCCTCTCGACGCGTCCAGAGGACCTCCTCGACGATCCCCGACGCCGGCGCGGTATCACGATCGGCACCCTGAGCACCTTCGGCGGCTGGCTCGTCTCCATCCGGGAGCAGGCCCATGTCCTCCGGCCGGCGGCGCATCAAGATCGCCGACGGGATCAGCACCACTACAATCGTGATGATCGCGAATATCCCGAACATCGATCGCCAACCGAACGCAGCGATCACGAACACGGCCGTTGGCATTAAGACCACGTTGCTGATGCTGCTGCCAACGTTCGAAATCGCCAGCGCCCGTCCCCTCATCCGGATGAACCAGTTGTTGATCGAAACCCCGGTTACCAGGAATCCCATCAGCGTGAACCCGACTGCTGCCACGACCCCACGCACCAGGTAGAACTGCCACAGCGAATCGACCTGGGTGACCGCCAACAACGATGCGGCGGCGACGATCGCTCCGATCGGCATGAGCAATCTCGCGCCGTAGCGATCGATCAATGGGCCCACCAGCGGTGCGGCAGCAGCCTCGACGGACCGTGCGCTCGTCTGGACGATCGCGATCTGGAATCGGCTCCATCCGAACTCTTGGTTCAGTGGGCGAAAGAACAGACCCAGCGTCGAAGAGAACTGCTCCGCATAGGCAAGATGTGCGAGGAACGACGCTCCGACGATGTTCCAGCCGTAGAAGTAGCGGGGGCGCTTGGACCTGGGCGTTGGGGCCTTCGGTTGGTCCGCCATGGGCTACAGAGAAACGGGCCGCCCCACGATCGGGGGGCGGCCCGTGTCGACGCCGTTTTGGGGTGGAGAGGTTATCTGGGTAGTCCAAGTCCCCGCTGGGCAATGATGTTTGGCCCGAGCAGGATCCCGCCACCGCCGCCGAATCCGACACTCAGCATCAGATGGTTGTTCGACCCATAGATGCCGTTGTGCGGGGCTCGTGGTTCGCCCTTCTCGGCGAGCTTGTAGTCAAGGATGATGCTCGAAAGCGTCGGCCACAGGTGCCGGTTGATCGTCAGTTGGTTCCGGTACCCCTGGATGGCTCCTTCCGCCTGTGGAACCTCGCCCTTGGCTTGCATCCACGCGACCCGATACCCGAGCATCCGGTCGGCTTCCAGGATGACCCGTAGGTCGGCCAGCTTGTGTCGCACCAACGGGTCCTTCAGCACGGGCTCGCCGTTGAATTTCGTTCGCCTCATCAACTGCATGAAGCGTTCCAGGATGCCGATGTGTCGGGCCGCGGAGGCGCTGCCCGTCCGCTCGAAATTCAGCGTCGTCATCGCCGCGTACCATCCGCGGTTGACCTCGCCGATGATTTGGTTCTTCGGCACGCGGACCTCGTCCATGAAGACTTCGTTCCAGCGGTGCCGCCCCAACATGTCGTAGAGCGGCCGAAGCGTGATACCGGGCATCTGCTTCTTGTCATCGTCCTTGAGCTGCATCATCAGGTAGGTGATGCCTCGATGCTTCGGTGCGGACGGGTCGGTCCGCACGAGGACGTGGTACCAGTCGGCGAAGTGTGAGCCGGAACTCCAGATTTTCTGGCCTGTGACCACGAAGTCGTCTCCATCTTCGACCGCCCTGGTCTGCAGGCTGGCGAGATCGGTTCC
>CAZIBZ010000189.1:0-2621 GCA_964537445.1 uncultured Dehalococcoidia bacterium
CCGCCCCTTCGATCACCGCTTCGGCGATACGCCCCGTGATTAAACGGATGGCGCGGATCGCGTCGTCGTTTCCAGGGATCGGGTGATCGATCAGGTCAACGTTGCAGTCCGTATCCGCGATCGCGACGATCGGGATCCCCATCTTGCGAGCTTCTGCGACCGCGATGTCTTCCCTCGCCGCATCGATGATGTACAGCGCCCCCGGCATCTCGGTCATCTCTTTGATGCCGCCGAAGTAGCGGTTCAGCTTCGCGATCTTTTCCTCGAGCAACCGCGCTTCCTTCTTTGGCAGGAACCGGAACTCGCCCTTTGACCGGCGGTCTTCCAGCTTCACTAGGAAATCGATGCGTGTTTGAATCGTGCCGAAGTTCGTCAATGTTCCGCCGAGCCACCTCTGATTGACGAACGGCATTACCGCTCGGTCAGACTCGGCCAGGATGGTTTCCTGCGCCTGTTTCTTCGTGCCGACGAATAGGACTTTCTTCCCGGTTGCCGCAGTCTCGCGAATGAATTCCGCTGACGCTTCCAGCCGGTTCATCGTTTTCTGCAGGTCAATGATGTGGATTCCATTCCTCTCCGTGAAGACGAACGGCCGCATCTTTGGGTGCCAACGGCGGGTTTGATGACCGAAGTGGACACCCGCTTCGAGCAACGCCTTCATCGTGATGGGTGTCGGCGCATTCGGGTCCACAGCCGGTGTCTCGCTCGGCGCCGGTGGCGGGGCAGGGGTCACTGGAGGCGAATCGGGTGTCGTTTCCGCAACCGGGGTCTCGGTCACTGGTGGTGGTGGCACGGGGGCCGCTCCAGGGGGAACCACAGCCTCTTCGGAGACCGGTGGTTCGCTCGTTGGCGGCAGTGGCGGGGCGGGTGCCGGAGGGGGAACTGGAGCCGTTTCCGTGACAGACTCCGGTGCGGCTACCTGGTCCGCCGCCGGTTGTTCAGACTCAATCGTGTTATCGCTAGATCCGACCATGCACTCCCGCCTACTCAAAATTCAGCGCCGAGTATAACACTCACGTTCGGATCGACCAAACAGATTCGACGTTCCGACAGAAACGAATCTCTTGACCATTCCATATGCCTCGCCGTAAACTGCGCCATCGCTTGGCACTCGCTCGTGCCGACTGCTAAGGAGCCGTTTCCACCATGCCCCTATACGATTACCGGTGCCCGTCGTGCGGTCACGGGTTCGAATTACGGCAGAGCTTCCAGGACGAGGCGGTCGCGTCTTGTTCGAAGTGTGGTGGCGATAGCACACGCGTGATCCATGCGCCGCAGGTCGTGTACAAGGGCTCCGGGTTCTACACCACCGACCGCAAGAAGTTCGGAGCGTACTGGGACGACCGCGAACGCAATGCAGACGAGCAAGCAGGGCGCGAAGCACGGGGCGAAGCGCCTCCGGCGGAGGACATTCCGGGTCCTGTCCCGATGGACGACTAGGCAGCGCTTTCTCATGCCGCTCTACGACTACTCGTGTAAGGCGTGCTCCCATGGGTTCACGGCGAGGCGCGGGTTCCACGACGAAACGCCTCAGCTGTGCCCCGAATGTAGCGCCGTCGCGCAGCGACAGATCCACCTTCCTTCGATCGTGTACAAGGGCAGCGGCTTCTACACCACCGACTACGGTGGACGTCGGGTGCAGGCATCGGGTTCGTCTCTCGACGACGGAGGCGGTGATGCTCCTGATGGATCCAGCGACGGAATAGGTGACTCGCACACCGCCGGAAATTCCGACGGTGAAGGTCACTCCCACCCGCACGACTTTTAACTCGGCGGCAGTCGGCGGGTTCAATCCGGACGACTGAAATGCGAGCGCTGATTCAGCGGGTCTCTCGAGCTGCGATCACCGTGGACCGGGCGATCATCGGGAAGATCGATACAGGCCTTCTTGCTTACGTCGGAGTCGCCTCTGGTGACACGGGGGAGGACGTCGAATATCTCGCGACCAAGATTGCGACGATCAGGCTGTTCCCAGACTCCGAAGGCCGGTTCGATCGGTCCGTGACCGACATCGGCGGCGCGGTTCTCGTCGTGAGTCAATTCACGCTGTACGCGGAGACCCGCCGGGGTCGTCGGCCAAGTTTTTCGGGAGCTGCAGGTCCAGAGGTGGCAGAGCCGCTGGTGGACGCCTTGGGTGACCGTCTCCGGAAAGACGGTGTTGCCGTTCAAACCGGCCGGTTCGGCGCGCTGATGGAAGTGGACTCGTTGAACGACGGACCGGTGAGCATAATCATCGACAGTGCGGACCGAAATCACGCACGGCGGCCGTGACCCCAACCCGGATTACGTGCCTGTCTCTGCTGGTCCGAATGCGAGGGCGATCGATATCAGAACGACGACCAACAACGCTACAACGCCCAACGACACGCCGACGAACCACGGGATGTACCGCTCGAACGGCAAAGGCTTTTCGGGCTCCCGCCGCAGTCCTTCAATGGGAGGCGCGTAGTCGTACATGGTCTGCTTCAGCGCAGGGCCATCCGTGAGGCTGATGCCGAGTTCATCGGCGACCTGTTTCGCCCCCTCCGAGAAGAACCCGTTGGAGATCAGGTAACCACGGGACGCCTGCAGGTCTTCCATCTGGATCCGAAAATCCGCCAGAGTGCTTTCGTTCCAGTCGT
>CAZIBZ010000190.1:0-4659 GCA_964537445.1 uncultured Dehalococcoidia bacterium
AATTGTGAAAAGAGGGCAGCTTACAGCCGCCCCGTAACATTGTCCCTAGGCGGTCTGAAGGTGTCAATTTGCAGGCGGCCTTTCTCCGGCCGTCCCCAATCGTTCGTCCACGGGTAGGGAGCCAGTGTTATCGTGCCCAACGCCGGTTCAATAACTCCGCGCAGAGGCAAGATTCCGATGGCATTGATCCTGACCGAACAAGACGTGCGTTCCCTCGTTGGTGTGGAAGACGCGATCGACTCGCTGGACGCATCCCTCCGGCGCCAGGGGGAGGGCCACGCTGTGAATCTTCCCCGACGGCGCGTCCACATCCGCGGGGGCGGGGGGCTCCAGATCCTGCCCGCGGCGGACTTCGGGACCGGGATCGTCGGCTATAAGGCCTACACGGTGGGCCCCGGCGGAGCGAAGTTCCACGTGATGATCTACGACACATCGACCGGGATCCTCAAGGCGATCGTCCAGGCTGCGGCGCTCGGTTCATACCGAACGGGTGCGGCCAGTGGGGTCGCCTCTCGCTACATGTCCCGCGAAGATTCGGCGACGCTCGGGGTGATCGGGTCGGGAAATCAGGCCCGGACTCAGGTTCAGGCGATCTGCGCGGTTCGCCCGATCCAAGAAGTCAGGATCTACGGGCGGAACGTGTCTCGCCGGGAAGCGTTCGCCGAGTCTGTCGGGAAGACCGTCGACGCGACGGTCGATGCCGTTTCGACCCCCGCTGAAGCTGCGGCCAACGCGGATATCGTGGTGACCGCGACCAACGCGGTGGCACCGGTGTTGGAGGGTGAATGGCTGTCAGAAGGCAGTCATGTCAACGCGATCGGTTCGAACTCCATCATCCGACGCGAGATCGACCTGGAGACGGCCCGAAGAGCGGCACGCGTCGTGGTGGACGATCGGGAACAGGCTCTTCTCGAATGCGGCGACCTGCTGGAGGCATGGGAACGCGGGGTCGTCGACCCGGCGCGGATGGACGAGCTAGGCGACGTCGTCGCGGGGCGCATACCTGGACGCACCTCGAACAACGAGATCACGCTGTTCGAGTCCCAGGGCGTCGGGTTGTGGGACCTAGCTCTGGCGGAGGTCGTGTTCCAGCGAGCGCGAGAAAAGGGCGTCGGGACCGAAGTCGAACTGTAGGCCGAGGGCTTCGGTCTAGTAAACGACCGCCCGGAGCCGGGACGCTCCCTGCTGGTTCACGACACCAAGGACACTCGCGGCGCCGAGGTCCTGGGGGGCACTGAGTGCCTCCGCCGCTTCCGTAGTCCCCGCGAGTACGCGTTCGGCTGCAGGAACGCTCCACTTCATATCGTTGCCTCCGCCGTAGACGATCGCGTCAACATCGTCGTATGAAAACAACATCGCGGATTCAGCGCGCCGGTCCCGGGCCGCATCGGACACTTGAACCGAAGTTCGCATGCCCATCTGCTCGCAGAGGTGTGCCGTCAGGCCCATGTCCGCATGGGGGGCCCCGCCGCCGTATTTCGTGAGGATCACCGCATCCGCGCCGAGGGCCTCTTTCGCCGTATGTGCCGCCATCATGCAATTCCGGTCACGGTCCACTTCCTCTGAAGCCGCGACCGTGGCGACCGTACCGACAAACGTGAGTTCACCAGCGCTGTGGCGTCGGTGAAGGTCAAGGATGATCGGGTGGTTCTGGTAGAAGAACGTCTCGACGGACATGACGAAATTCGAACTCGTGACGACTGCTCCGTCCAACCATTCAGCAGGGTGGAGCGGCACGGGCACCATGCCAGCCGTGTTGCTCCCGTAGAGGATCTGCTCGTCCGGCTCCGCGATCATTTGATGGCCGTATATCTGGGCGATATAAGCAACGCGAGGTAGACCTTCGCGCCCGGAAACTCGCGGTCCCTGGATATCGATGACTTCGGTCGATGTCGGCTGCTGCCCGATCGACGCCCTGGCTAGGTGAACCGCCGTCTTCAGCATCGCCACTCGATAGGCGTTCTGCGCGGAATGGCGCGGCACGTCAGCATTCGCATGGGGAGCGATCACGACATGCTGGAGGCCGCCGTAAGCGGACGCTTCCGCAGCCGGGCCACTCATCTCCAACACGCGCCCGGTGAGAGCCGGGGCCCCGTCGTCCACGAGCGAGACGGCCGCCCCTCGCAACACATGCGTCGTTCCGTTTCCAGCGATGGCGTGTTTGCCGATCACCCCTGGGAAGTCCGTGCCGTCGCCGGGTTGCTTCGCTCGGGGCTCAACGACGTCAGCAATGATGCCGGCCCGGAATGAGTCACCCGGCTTGGCGATCTCGATCTCGACACCCGTCAGCCGACGGTCTTCCAGGATCTCTCGAATGAGTTCGTCCTTATCGACGACGAGACGGGTCCCGCCGAGGTTTGTGCTGCCACCGAAGGAGATGTCCGAAATCGGATGGATCGCGAGTGAAAGCGACAATCTCATACCCCCTGAACCTGCGCCGAGCGCGTCGACCCCTTGGAATCCGGTTCAGGTTAGGGGCGACGTCAAGACACCGTCAAACGCTTCCGCGATCGTGCTATGAACCGCCCGTCATCGCCCCCACGGTCAGTCCACTCGGGTCCTCGATCGGATGCCCATCTCGACCGTCCAAACGTGGCGTCACATAAGCCGGATCCGCGCGGCCGGAGAATTCGAATACCAGCACGAGGTCGGGGTGGTGCAAATCCGTGAGCCCGGCACGCGCGAGCGCTCGGACATCTCCTGCTCCAGCCACACCGGTCAGCTTGAGAATCAACGATGGCGCGAGCAGGCGGGACAAGGCCTCACCGAACCCTGCCGCAAACGCGTTGTAGCTCCGGTGGACATTGGGAAAGTCGCGTAGCGCCCAGTGGGCCTGGCGCCGGTATCCGACGTCCTCCGTCAAGTCCGCCAACTTCACGAAGAACGACGCGATCACCGCGTTCTGTGTCAGGACTGTCATCGGCTTCGCCATGCCAGCCGGTCCCGTCTCCGAAACGTCCCAGAACCCGCCATCCGGGTTTCGAAATTCGCGCACGAGTTCTTCCGCCAGGTCTTTAGCTCGATCGAGATATCGCGGATCACCCAGAATGGCGTAGGCGTCCAATAGCGCTTTCCCGGTATATGCCGAGTCCATCACGATGCCAGGGACACCGGGGCGTCCTTCAGCGAAGAGATGAAACATCCCGCCATTCGGGCCTCGAAGCCGTGACCACAGGAAATCGAGCGCGGTGACCGCTCGATCGCGCGCATCCGCGCGGCCAAGGATCCACCAGGCCTGGAGCAGGGAAGAGATCACCTGCGCGTTCTGGTCGGTGTAGATGTACTCATCGACGATCGACAGCAATTGGCGCCGTCCCTGCGCCGGCGGCTCTCGCAAAGCCCCTCCTTCCGGTCGCACGTAGTCCTGGCATCCGAGAAACGCGCCGGTCGACGCGTCCGAAAGGGTGGTCAGCAAGTAATCGATGAGGGCTTCCGCGGTGGACCGCGCCGTTTCGCTTTCGGTCAAAAGGTACGTTTGGAGATAATTCCCCAGAACGGCCCCCTGGTCCGCGAGGAGCTTCTCTGGATGAGGTTCGCGCCAATCGGGTTTCGTGGAGTACCGGTAGTACCCACCGTCTATCTCGTCGTAGGTACGGCTCTTCCGCATCTTCTCCAGGGTCTGCACGACATGGTCGAGATACGAAGCCTCCCCGGTCAGACCGTGCAGATAGAGAAAGAAGTCGTTGGCTTCGGCATGGAGGAACTTGTTCTGTGTCGGATCGTCGTACCCGCCGCGAGCGTGATCGGCGAGCCCTTCGATGATCCCGACGATCTCGTCGACGATCCGCGCGTCGAGCCGAGATTCGGCGTGCGCGGCTTGTAACCGTTGTTCGACGTCCGACCTCGCTTCGGTTACCGACGTTTCGATGGTCGCCCGATCTTCTGTGAACATCCGGACCGTCTTCGCGAGAAGGTCCAGAAACGGCTCCGGCGCCAGGTGGTTGACACTGAAGAGGTGGTCGCCTTGCGGCGTCATGAACGCGATCGTCGGCCACCCGTCCTGGTTATAGCGCAGGTCCACGTCAGGACGTTGCGACTCCTCGACCCGAATCGGGACGAAGTAGGCGTTGAGCAGCGCGATGACCTCGTCGTTTGAGAGCGTGCTCTCGTCCATGCGCTGGCAGAACCCGCACCAGAACGCGGTCAAGAAAAGAACGACAGGTTTATCCTGGGCGACCGCGAGGTCAAATGCCTCCTGGCCCCATTCGTGCCAGTCGACCAGATGTGCCCGATTCGAACGAACCGAGAACCGGTGCGTCATCAGGGTTCCTCAGAGCCTCGCCGTTCGACCCACCATCGTGTTACGAGAATGCTACCCGACTCCATTGGGAATGGCTCGAACCCTCACTGCGAGAGCATGCCGCCATCGATCACCAGCTCTGCCCCGGTGATGAAGGACGCCTCGTCAGAGGCCAGGAAGATGACGGCTGCGGCGACTTCTTCCGGCTTCCCAAGCCGTCCCATCGGTATCCGACGCTCGTATTCGGCCCTTTTCGCCGGGTCCGACGTGATCGCCTCGAGCATGTCTGTGTCTATCGGCCCCGGGTGAACAGAATTGCAGCGGATCCCTTCTCCCGCGTGCTGAAGCGCTGTGACCTTGGTCAAGAGGTGAACGGCGGCCTTCGACGCGTTGTAGGGGACCCCAAGCGTGGGGCTCGC
>CAZIBZ010000191.1:0-3556 GCA_964537445.1 uncultured Dehalococcoidia bacterium
TCGAGCCGTGTCCGCGATGGCCTCGTAGTTCTCGTTGGTCGTCTCGATAAACCGTGTCGTCGAAAAGAGTTCCAGGACATCCGGGTCGTCCAGGTCCAAGAGCGCATCGGTCAGCGCCTCAGTGAACCCCGGTCCAAAGTCGTTGTCGAGGTCCGGGCGCACGGTCCAGTTGTAGTCGAAGTAGGCCGGGGTGCGATCCAATTCGCGGACCCTCGAGGCATCCACCCTACCCTCGTTGATCGCCCGATCCCAAACGGCTTCGCTCAACGCCCCCGCCTGGTAGGCTCCACTCTCGACGAGCTTCCACGTCGTGTCGTGTGATCCAGAGAAGTTCGGCAAGCCATGGAAATCTAGTTCCGGGTCGACGCCCGCTTCCAACAAGAAGTGGCGCGGCATCAGGTGCCCAGAGGTAGAGCTTTCGCTCCCGAACGTGAACGTGAGGCCAGCGAGGCCGGCAAGGGTTTGAACTCCCACGTCGGCGTTGACCACGAAAACGGAGTGGAACTGCTCGTCTTCCGGCCGCTGCGCGATAGCGTCGGCACCAGGAACGGCGAGGCGTGCCTGAACACCAGTGAGACCACCAAACCAACCGGCCTGGATGTCACCGTGTCGGAAAGCGAGGACGACGGCCGCGTAGTCAGCCGCTGGCACCCCTTCCACCTGGATACCGAGTTCGCTCTTGAGGTATTCCTCGAGTACTTCATAGCGCCGAGCCCAACGAGATGCGTTTTGGTCGGGTATCCCGCTGAAGGAAAGCGTGCCGGCGAACCCAGACCCAGAGACGGGCGAACCTTCTCGAACTGCGTCACCGCCAGTACACGCGGCCCCCACGACGACGATCAGAAGGAGCGAAGTGGGTAATCGGCGCAGGGCGCCCAACACGTGAACCGCCATATACAACTGGATGATCTCCTTGACCGCGTGATCTCTGCGTCCCGGTGAACGGTTGGAACGCGAAGCCTGGTTGGCAGGGACTCGACGGCACCGAACTTCCGGCTCAGAATCGTCCGTCGGAACGCCCGGGAACGCCGGAACGGCGTTCTCCCGCTATATGCGGGGTCAAGTCGCGCCGAAGCGGCGCAAGACTTGAAGAACCATGAATCGAGAGAGGGTTGGCATGAGCTAGCGCGTCAGAATGGTATCAGCAGTGTTCATTGTCAAGATAAGCAGTAGTTATTCGTGTAGTACCGTGAATCCGTGGACACCGACTATCTGCGAACCTTCATCGAGATCGTCAAACGCGGGAGTTTCTCCGAAGCGGCGTCCGCGCTGGGTATCACCCAACCGGCCGTTTCGCTCCAGGTGCGAAGGCTGGAGGGTGACCTCAAGGTTCGTCTGCTCGAGCGTGGTGGTGGGAAACTTCGATTGACCTCCGCCGGCGAGCGATTCCTCCGGCACTGTCGGGACGTCGTAGCCCGCGAGCAGAAGCTTGTCGATGGGCTTTCTGAGCTCTCCGACGAGGTTCGAGGATCGCTGTCGATCTCCGCGAGCACGGTCCCCGGGGAATTCCTGGTCCCTGCCCTGCTCGGCGAGTTCGTGGCGCTCAACCCGGCGGTCGACGCGACGGTGACGATCGGTGATACCGACGCAGTCATCGACCGAACGATCAACGGTGAATGTGACATCGGGTTCACGGGGGCTCGCGCGCGACGCGGGCGGCTCCACCATTTCCCGTTCGTCCGAGACCGCGTCATCCTTATCGCCTCCATGAGCCACCCGTTTTCCCAGCGATCAACAGTATCGATCGGCGAATTGGGCGGGCAACCGCTCGTCACCCGGGAGCACGGGTCAGGGACGATGACGAACGTCCGTCGTCAGCTTCAAGACGCGGGGATGAAGCCCAACGTCTGGTCGAGCACAACGGTGCTCGGCAGCACCGAGGCCGTTATCTCTGGCGTCCAGGCAGGTCTTGGCGTCGCGTTCGTCTCCGCGTTCGCGGCTGCCACCCCGGTTCGCGCGCAAACATTGGCAGCGGTATCTATCGAGGGAGTCGACCTGGAGCGCGACCTGTTCGTCGTGTACCCGGAAGGCGGCCTGACGACGCGGTTGGAACGCGGATTCGTCGATTTCGCCCGCGGTTGGGGGGAACGTCACCAGCCGCCAGTCCTGGGGGCTCGTTAGTCGACCGGCGTGATCTCTACCCGGTATTCGAGTTCGCCTCCGACCCAGTAGTCACCAAGGACGAGGATCGAAAATGCGATTAGTTCGCCGGGCGGGAGCGTCACCGGAAGGTAGTGGGCCTGTCGACCAAGAACCTGGCCGTTGCCTCCCAGCACGACCCCTTCCATCTCCACCGTGACGGAGATCGTGCACGTGTTGCGGAGCGCGACATCGATGTCCGCGCGGAGCCTCAAGGGGTCGTTCGCGCCCATCTACCGTCGTCCGTCGGCGTTGCTGTCAAAGTTGCTGTCAATTTGAATTGGTCCCGGTTACGATGAGGACACGTTATGAGTGAGGAATCGACTAAAGCGGCGTTCAAGAGGGCCTTCTCGGCACATACGCTGCTGAACCTCAGTCCAGAGGAGGAGGCTTCTATCACGGTGTCGCCCAAGTCAGACGAACCCACCCCTACGGAGCGGTGGTCGAAGTCAAAGACTGATCCTTCTACACAGACCCGAGAACAAAACTCATCTAGCGCCTGCTAACTCCTGACGACTCGGATACGAGGCCGCTCAAGCACAGGCTTTCCAGATGCTCCCATTGAGCGCCAAGCAGCCCTCTACTTTGTGACAGCCTTCGGGTCGGCTCACCACGCGGCAGGTTTCGCCGTTACCGGTTCGCGTGAATAGAATGCCTTGTCGATGTATTCCGACATCGCGTTGGACCCGTGGCGTTCAGGGAAGCTGTGCCTCAGATGAGTAGACAATCGCGTCAGGACTCGAGGTTCTCTCTGCGATTGCAGCAAGTAGCGGGAACCCAAGCTGTATATAGTCTCGCGCTTTCGGGCCCCCAGGGTCTCGGATTCACCCTCCAGGTCAACCGGATGAGGTCGTCCGTGCCGGTGCCAACGCCCCTCTACGTGAACCACGTCGACTTGAAGGCCGGTGGCCGTGCAGCCAAGGGTAAAGCCCCGGGTAAACATCAGTCCTTGCCCGCCCGCTCGGCCTTGCCACCGAGTGGACGGTCCTATCCGAAGCCTATTCGTAGTTTTTCGAGGAATGGGTTCGAGGTTCGGGTATTGAACGGAAGGCCCTTCACCAAGATGAACGCTGGGTTTAGGTTCCCGGTTTTTCATCCCACACCCCTCTTAATTACGATCAAAACCGGAAGTGGCATAGTGCATGAGCAAGAGGTGTTTATCAAACCGGGCCGAATGGAAGTTGTCGCACAAAGCATTATGGCCCGAGAGCAAAAAAACGGTTATTGCCCGAGTGAAACGATTGGCCGGCGAGGAACGAGTTCAGAGCAAGGATCGCAGTAGTTTGCCACCACCGCCGTCGGATATCTCGTACCGGATGGAGGCTTTGACGAAACCGAAGTCGGAGTTGCCGGAAGCAACCCGGTTGACGTGGAAGGTTTTGCCCGTAGGTTGGTGGCGCAATCCAAGTCAGGGCGC